>NZ_JAHXBG010000039.1 GCF_020103725.1 Hyalangium gracile
CTCGTACCTGAGCGTGGAGGCCTATGCCTCCGTCAACTACGGCGAGAAGGGCGGCGAGTTCCGCTTCGCCATGGACTCTCCACCCTTCCAGACCGAGGACGGTCGGCCGCTACTGCCCGCCCCCACGTTCCAGGTGGGCGGGGGCCTTCGCATCAACCTCTGATCAGAAGCCCCGCATCCAGCCGCCATCGATCACGATGGACTGGCCGGTGATGTAGCCCGCGCGATCCGAGGCCAGGAACGTCACCAGGGCGCCCAGCTCCTCCGGGCGCCCGAGCCGCCGCGCCGGGAGCTGCGGCGCGAGCTTCTCCTCGGTGAAGCCCAGCTCCGCCAGACGCTCGGTGGCGTGGAAGCCGGGCAGCACGGCATTGACGGTGATGCCGTCCGCCGCCAGCTCATTGCTGGCCGACTTCGTGAGCCCCAGCAGCCCCGTCCGCAGGCTGCTGGAGATCGTCATCCCCGGGATGGTCTCCCGGGCCGACACGGACGTGATGAGGACGATCCGGCCCCACTTCCCTTCCCGCATGATCGGCGCCGCCGAGCGGATGCCCTCCACCGCCCCCATCCACAGGCTCTGGAAGTTCGCCTGCCACTGCACATCGGTGAGGTCCATCACCCCACCCTTCGGCGGGCCACCCGTGTTGATCACCAGCACCTCCAGGCCCCCGAGCGCCTCCCTCACCTGGTCGATGACCACCTTCGTCGAGCCCGGCATGGCCAGGTTCGCGGCCACGCCCAGGGCGGCGCCCATGTTCGCCGCGGCGGCGCGGATGCGCTCCTCGCTGCGGGAGCAGATCGCCACGCGCGCACCCTCGCGAACCAGCTCCGAGGCGACGGCGAAGCCGAGCCCCGCCGAGGCCCCCAGTACCAGGGCCCTTCTACCCTTCAGTCCTAAATCCATCTGCGTGCTCCTCCAGGAATGGAGCGAGCCGCTCGCGGACGAGCCGGGCGGCGCGCTCGAGATCCACATCCTCCGCGCGGGAAATCCCCCCGGTCAGTTCAGTGACGATGCTCCCGGCGATGCTGCCCACTTCGTAAGCCAGGCGATACGGCACACGGCTGAAGCTCACGAGAGTATAGCGGCTGAGGAACTGCCCCGGGAAAGCGTTGAGCAACAACTTCTCCACCTGCTTCTCCAGCAGGAAGCGCGGACTGGCGGTGCTGTCGCGCATCTCGATGAAGTTCTCCACGGCCATGTCGGCGATGGCGTCCGCGTTGGGTTTGCGCGCACGGAAGAACTCGGAGAAGGCCTCTTCCCAGCGGGAGTGCCGGGCCAGGAGCCCGTCGAGCACCACGCAGTCCTCGAAGCCGCAGTTCATCCCCTGCCCGAAGAAGGGGACGATGGCGTGGGCCGCATCCCCCAGCACCAGGGCGCGACTTCCTACGTGCCAGGGCGTGCTCTTCACGGTGACCATGGAACCCGTCGGGTTCTTGAAGAAGTCGTGGGTGAGCTCGGGGATGAGCTCCAGGGCGTCCGGGAACTGTTCTGTGAAGAACGCCGTGAGCTTTCCGGGCGAGTCCAGGGTCGCGAAGCTCACCGGCCCCTCGAAGGGCAGGAAGAGCGTGCAGGTGAAGCTGCCGTCCTCGTTGGGCAGGGCGATGAGCATGAACGAGCCGCGCGGCCAGATGTGCAGCGCGTGCTTCTCCATGCGGAAGGTGCCGCCCGGACCCGCGGGGATGGTGAGTTCCTTGTAGCCGTGGCTCAGCAGCTCCTGGGTGGAGGAGTGGCCCGGCAGCTTCATCATCTCCTGGCGCACCGCCGAGCCCGAGCCGTCCGCGCCCAGCAGCACCGGGGCGCGCTCCTCGCGGGTGGCGCCGCTCGCGTCGTCGTGGACGGCGAGGAGGCCCGACTCGAAGTCCACGTGCTGGATGCGCTGCTTGAAGCGGATGCGCACGCGGCCCGTGGCTTCCGCGTGCGTCATGAGGAACTTGTTGAGCCACGCGCGAGAGATGCTGTTGATGTGCTGCGAGTCGTCCTTGCCGTAGGGCTGGAGCGTCAGCTCTCCGGACAGCGGGTGGATCATCCGCCCGCGCATGGGGATGGCGTGCCGCCGCGCCTCCTCCTCCAGCCCCACCTGCCGGAGCGCATGCAGCCCTCGGGTGGAGATGGCCAGGTTGATGGAGCGCCCGGCCTCCACGGTCTCTCGCCGCATGTCCGGCCGCCGCTCGAGCACCTCCACCTGGAAGCCACGCCGGGCCAGGAACATGGCCATGAGCGAGCCCACGAGGCCCGCTCCGGCCAGGGTGACGGGCTGGGTCCGATCAATCTCGCGCATGGCTCTCGAGGATCCTCACGAAGCGGTATACGTCGAGGAAGCTGCAGTACAGCGGCGCGGGCGCGGCGCGGATGACGTCCGGCTCGCGGAAGTCGCAGAAGACGCCCGCCTCCCCCAGCTTCGCGAGCAGGCGCCGTGGCTCCTTGCGGAAGCGAAGGGACAACTGCGAGCCCCGCTCCTTCATGTCCCGAGGCGTGACGATCTCGACGATGCCTGGGGGCAGTCGATCGAGCAGGAACTCCAGGTAGCTGGTGAGCAGATCGCCCTTGAGGCGCAGCGCCGGCATGGTGGCCTGATCGAACAGCTCCATGGACGCGCGCAGCGCCGCGAGCTGGAGGATGGGCGGGTTGGAGAGCTGCCAGCCCTCCGCGCCCGGGAGCGGGACGAAGTTGGAGCCCATCTCGAAGCGCGTGGCCTTGTCGTGGCCCCACCAGCCCTCGAAGCGGGGGATGCCGGGCATGTGGGCGTGGCGCTCGTGGACGAAGACGCCGCCCAGCGTGCCCGGGCCGCCGTTGAGGTACTTGTACGAGCACCACACGGCGAAGTCCGGCCCGTCGTCATGCAGCGACAGCCGCAGGTTGCCGGCGCCGTGCGCCAGGTCGAACCCCACCCGGCAGCCCCGCTCGTGAGCGGCGCGGGAGATGGCCTTCATGTCGAAGGCCTGGCCGGTGAGGTAGTTCACGTTGCCCAGCAGCACGAGGGAGATCTCGGACCCGCGTCGATCGATGGTGTCGAGGATGTCCTCCAGGCGCAGGGTGTCCTCGCCGAAGCGCGGCTCGAGGCGGAGGATGGCCTCCTTCGGATCGAAGCCATGGAAGCGCGCCTGCGAGGCCACCGCGTACTGGTCCGAGGGGAAGGCACCGCCCTCGATGAGGATGCGGAAGCGCTCGCGGGTGGGCCGGTAGAAGGACACCATCATCAGGTGAAGGTTCACCGAGAGGGTGTTCATCACCACCACCTCGAGCGGCTGGGCGCCCACCAGGCGCGCCGTCTGGGCGGTCAACGTCTCGTGGTAGGGCAGCCACGGGTTGCGGGCGTGGAAGTGGCCCTCCACACCCAGGCGCTCCCAGTCCTCCAGCTCCTCCAGGACGTACTGCTTCGCCTTGCGAGGCTGCAGTCCGAGCGAGTTGCCCACGAGGTAGATGACGGGCTCGCCGTCCTTGCCTCGGGGGAAGAGGAACTCGTCGCGGAAGTGGCGCAGGGAGTCCTCGCCATCCATGCGTCGGGCGAAGGCCTCGCCCTCCTCGAAGTGCACCGAGCCGTGTTTCATCATGAGGCGAAGTCCTCTCGCGAGCGCCCGAGCCACTCGAGCGCGTTGCGCCACAAGAGCCGCTCGCGGATGGAAGGTTCCACGTCCGACAGGGATTCGATCAGCGTGCCAGGGCGGTCCTCGCCCAGGGGGAAGGGGTAGTCGCTGCCGAGCGCCACCTTCTCCGAGCCGAACAGCTTGACGATGAAGCGCAGCGTCTCCGCGTCATGGACGAGCGAGTCCACCCAGAAGCGTCCCAGGTAGTCGCGCGGCGGCACCTTGTTGTCCACGGCGACCAGGTCCGGCCGGGCGTCGAAGCCGTGCTGGATGCGGCCGACCGTCCCGGGGAAGGCGCCGCCGCCATGGGCGAAGGCGAGCCGCAGCCGGGGCAGGCGCTCCAGCGTGCCGGAGAAGATGAGGGTGGAGATGGCGATGGCCACCTCGGCGGGCATGCCCACCAGCCAGGGCATCCAGTACTTCTCCAGCCGCGCCCCGCCGAGCATGTCCCAGGGGTGGACGAACACCGCCGCGCCCAGCTCGGCCGCCGCCTGGAAGAACGGGAAGAGCGCCGGGTCTCCCAGGTTGGTGCCGTTGACGTGCGAGCCGATCTGCACGCCGGGCAGCCCCAGCTCGCGCACGCAGCGCTCCAGCTCGCGGATGGCCAGGTCGACGCTCTGAAGGGGCACGGTGCCCAGGCCGGCGAAGCGCCGGGGGCTGGTGCGCACCACCGAGGCCACGTGGTCGTTGAGGAAGCGGGACAGGTCCAGCCCGTGCTCGGGCTTCGCCCAGTAGCTGAACATCACCGGCACGGTGGAGAGCACCTGGACGGAGACTCCCGCCGCGTCGCACTCCTTGAGGCGCTGAGCGGGGTCCCAGCAGTTGCTCTCGATCTCCCGGAAGAACTTCCCGTCGTCTCGCAGCATGCGGGCGCGGCAGGGGGCGTGGTGCTCCAGGGTGATGAAGCCGCCATAGCCATAGCGCTCGGCGAAGCGTGGCAGCTCGGCCGGGAGCAGGTGCGTGTGGATGTCGATCTTCACTTGCCCCCGCTCCGGGTCATCTGGAAGCCGCACTGCTTGCAGGTGCAGTGCGCGGGGTCGCTGTAGAAGCGGTCGAACACGGGCGGCAGCTGCGTGACGATGTTGGAGACGTGGAGGTACTCCTCGTACAGCTTGGAGTCACAGCGGGGGCAGAACCAGGCGAAGCCGTCCAGCTCGTGGCCCTGGCGTCGCCGCTCGATGACCAGGCCCACCGTGCCCGCGGGCCGCTGCGGGGAGTGCGGCACCTTCGGCGGCAGCAGGAAGATGTCGCCCTCGCGGATGGGCAAGTCCCGCGGCTTGCCGTCCTCGATGATGCGCAGGTTGATGTCGCCCTCGAGCTGGTAGAAGAACTCCTCGCTCTCGTCGATGTGGAAGTCGGTGCGCGAGTTGGGCCCGCCCACGACCATGACGATGAACTCCTGGTCCTTCCACACCAGCTGGTTGCCCACGGGGGGCTTGAGCAGGTGGCGGTGCTCGTCGATCCACTTCTTGAAGTTGAAGGGCGGCATCAAGGCCATGGCTCAGTCTCCGATGGTGGCGATGCACTTGAGTTCGATGGCGATCGGCGTGGGCAGCGCGTTGATCTCCAGCGTGGTGCGGCAGGGCGGGTTCTCCTTGAAGTACTCCGCCCAGAGCTGGTTGTAGCGGGGGAAGTCCGCCTTCATGTTGGTGAGGTAGACGGTGACGTCCACCAGCCTGTCCCAGGACGAGCCCGCCTCCTCGAGGATGTACCGCACGTTGCGGAACACCGAGTGGCACTGCGCCTCGATGTCATAGGAGACGATGTTGCCCTGGGCATCCAGCTCCACGCCGGGGATCTTCTTGGAGCCGCGCTCGCGCGGGCCCACGCCCGAGAGGAACAGGAGGTTGCCCACGCGTCGGGCATGGGGATAGAGGCCCACCGGCTCGGGGGCCCGCTTCGACTCGATCCGCTCTTCCTGGCTCATAGCTTCACGCACACGTTCTTGGGCTCGGTGAAGAAGCGCAGCACCTCGTGGCCGCCCTCGCGGCCCACGCCCGAGTCCTTCACGCCGCCAAACGGCGTACGCAGATCCCTCAGCATCCAGCAGTTGATCCACACGATGCCGCTGTGCAGCCGGGCGGCGAAGCGGTGGGCGCGGCTGAGGTCCTTGGTCCAGACGGTGGCGGCCAGGCCGTAGTTGGTGGAGTTGGCCCAGGCGAGCACCTCCTCCTCCTTCTCGAAGGGAGTGAGGGTGGCCACCGGACCGAAGATCTCCTCCTGGTTGGTGCGGCACTCGGGCCCGAGCCCCTCCACGAGGGTGGGCTCCACGAACCAGCCGTTGCGGCACCGGCCCTCGAGCTTCGCGCGAGCGCCACCGGTGAGGACGCGGCCGCCCTCCTTGCGGGAGAGCTCGATGTAGCTCAGCACCTTGTCGAAGTGCTGCTGGGAGACGAGCGCGCCCTGGTCGGTGCTCGGCTCGAGGGGATCGCCGACCTTGAGGGCGCGCGTGCGAGCCACCAGCGCCTCCTTGAAGCGCTCGTAGATGGGGGCCTGGACGAAGATGCGCGGGCCGCAGAGACAGATCTGCCCCTGGTTGGCGAAGGACGAGCGCATGGTGGTGGCGAGCGCCTCGTCGAAGTCGCAGTCGGCGAAGATGACGTTGGGGTTCTTGCCGCCCATCTCCAGGGAGATCTTCTTGAAGAGGGGCGAGGCGGTGCGGGCGATCTCGGCGCCGACGCGGGTGCTGCCGGTGAAGGAGATGGCGCGGACTTCCGGGTGGCGGCTCATGGCGGCGCCGACCTTGGGGCCCAGCCCGTGGACGACGTTGAGCACGCCGGGAGGCAGCCCCACCTCGCGACACACCTGCGAGAGCAGGAAGGCCGTCATGGGGGTGACTTCGGAGGGCTTGGCCACCACGCAGTTCCCGATGGCGAGCGCGGGAGCGATCTTCCAGGTGAACAGGTAGAGCGGCAGGTTCCACGGCGAGATGCACCCGACGACGCCCAGCGGCGAGCGCAGGGTGTAGTTGAGCGCCACGGAGTCGGTGGCGTGGGCCTCGCTGGAGAACTGGGTGGCGGCGTCCGCGAAGAACTCGAAGTTGAGGATGCTGCGCGGGATGTCGACGGTGGAGGCCACCGAGAGCGGCTTGCCGGTGTCGACGGATTCGGCGCGGGCGAAGTCGTTCAGACGGGCGCGGATGGTGTCCGCGATGCGGCGCAGCAGGCGCGAGCGATCGGCGGCGGGGGTGGCGGCCCAGGCAGGGAAGGCGCGCGAGGCGGCCTCGACGGCGCGCCAGAGATCGGTCTCGTCCGAGTCGGGGACGTGGGCGTAGACCTCGGCGGTGGCGGGCTCGGGCTTGTCCAGCCACTTGTGGGCGTTGGGCTCCACCAGCTCCCCACCGATGTAGTTGAGGACCTTCAGCACGGCGGATACCTCCTCTGGCAGACGAGCGCCGGAATAGCACGGGGGCAAGCGTCGGGTCACGGCTCCGCCGCTCTGGATTTCACATAGGAAGCAGAAGCTGCTTGCGCTGGTGGTGGGGGGCCTCCGAAGCTCGCCCGCCCTGGCTCGCGGGGAGCAAGCACATGGCGATGACGGAACGGAATCATCAGGAGCTGGCGCGGCAGCTGGACCAGGCACGGCTGGAGGCCCGGGAGGTGCCCCCGCTCACACGGACGCACGCCGACCTGCCGCTACCGGACGCCTACTCCATCCAGGCGGAGGGCATCCGGCTGCGCCTGGCGCGGGGCGAGCGCGTAGTGGGCCTGAAGATGGGGCTGACGTCCGAGGCCAAGCGCAAGCAGATGAACCTGGACTCGCCGGTGTACGGGGTGCTCACGGACCGGATGCAGGTGCAGGCGGGAGGTATCTTCCGGCTGCAGGGCTTCATCCACCCGAAGATCGAGCCGGAGATCGCCTTCCGCACCTCACGCGAGCTGCGCGGGCGGATTACGCGGGAGGAGGCGCTGGACGCATGCTCCAGCGCGATGGCGGCGATGGAGATCCTCGACTCGCGCTACCTGGACTTCAAATACTTCTCGCTGCCGGACGTGGTGGCGGATAACTCGTCCTCGTCCATGTTCGTGCTGGGCACCACCGAGCGTCCGCCGCGCGAGCTGGACCTGGGGCGGCTCCAGATGTCGATGGAGGTGAACGGCACGCAGGTGCAGTCGGCGCTGTCCAACGCCATCTCGGGAGACCCGGTGCTGTCGGTGGTGCAGCTGTGCGAGCTGCTGGCTCAACGCGGTGAGTCACTGCCGGCGGGGAGCATCGTGCTGGCGGGAGCGGCCACCGCCGCGCACATGATGAAGCCGGCGGATCAGGTCCGGCTCACCGTGGACGGGCTGGGGAGCGTGGAGATCTCCGTGGCGCCTTGAAGCCCTGGAGCCTCGGGGACTCTGAGAGGATGTCTCATGTCTCCGCGTCATCTGTCCGTCGTGGTTCTCCTCTGGGCACTGGCCACCGCTTGCAGCGGCACGCGCGTGGTGCGCCTCGACACGGGCCAGGGCGAGCCCTTCACCCACATCCCCCGCACGGACGATGCCAGTCCAGTGGTTCTGGGGGAGGAAGAGTTCACCCAGGCAATGGTGAAGGAGGTCCGGCGGCAGAGGCCCTCGTTCAACCCCGAGAAAGCCGCGCGAGAGTTGTTCGAGGTTCCCCCTCGCAGCGGCTGGTACCGCTACACCCCGCGTGAAGGTGTTGTTCCTCTGGACGAGCCGCTCTCGGCTTCGCAGTGGGCCGAGGTGGCTGCACGAGTGACGCAGGAGTACCTGCGGTTCTGCGAGGCACTCGGGAAACCGGGCGATTGCCGGAAGGCGCTGATGAACAGCCCCGTCCTCACCGGGGATGGCCGCTATGCCCTCGGCATGTCCTTCGCTATCGAAGAGATCGTTCCCGAGATGATGCAGTCCTTCAAGGACATGGCCGATCCTGAGGCGATCAAGGCGTCACTCTACTGGACCATGGCGATCTACGCGGCGATGTGGCTGGCACCCGAGCCGGTGTTCTCCAAGGGGCTCGCGGCGGTCCTCACGGCCAGCTTCGTCTGCTACATCGGAGTGGACACGTTCTGGACGCTCATCCAGGGTTGGAGGCGGCTGGTGGAGGAGGTGGATCACGCCACCTCGTTCGCTGCGATCCGCGAGGCCGGGAAGAAGTATGGCAAAGTGATGGGGAAGAATGCGGCGAGGGCATTCGCCCTGCTGCTCACGGCTGCCATCGGCCAGACGGCAGCCAGCTTCTCAGCCAAGGTGCCCACCCTGCCCGGCTCGGCTCAAGCGTCAGCGGCGGGCGCGGCGCGGGTGGGAGTCCAGCTGACTGAGGTAGCGCAGGTGGAAGCAGTAGCCGTGACTGCTGATGCAGTCACCATCGCTCTTGCGCCCAACGCGGTCGCTTCAACGGCGGAAGGCTTGAGCGGTGCGGCATCAGGGCCGGTGGATGCAGAAGGCCCCTGGCACCACATCGCCTCTGACAAGTTCAGCACGTCGACAAACAACGGAGGGCCGTGGACGCCCAGGTATCAGGCACTCTTCGACAAGGCCGGAATGTCACTGGACGATGCAGCCAACAAGGTTCGTGTTCCGGGCCACAAGGGACCTCATCCGCAGGAGTACCACGAGGAGGTCTTCCGACGTTTGAGGGATGCAACGCTGGAGTGCCGTAGCATCCTGGAGTGCCGAGCGGCACTGACGAGCGAACTCCAACGACTGGGACGGCAGATCTCCACCCCGGGTACACGGCTCAACAAGCTTGTGACGCGGAACCCATGATTCAAGGAAGCGACGATGGCGAAGCGGTACTTCGACCTCTCCGATGACGTTTACATTGCCGGCCGCTGGCATCTGGGCACACCCATCGATTCAGCAGGACAGGAGCATGGGTCGTGGCTGTTCATGCAGGGAGAACCCGCTCGAGTCCAGGGACAGCTGCGGGTCCCCCTCTATCGTCCTGGCAGGCCGCTCGACTTTTCGCTCGCGGATGCTGGGGCCATTCCTGTTGTCCACGCCAGGGTCGCTTCGCTCCTGAAGCAATTGGCCCCTGGGGATATCCAGCTCTTCCCTGTCGAGATCGATGGACAGACGGATCAATTCTGCCTCATGAATGTCACTCGTCTGGTGATGTGCATCGACGATGCCGCATCCGAGGAGGTGGAGTATTGGACTCCCGAGGATGGGCGTCCGGAGAAGACCGGCAAGTACCGAGCCGTGGCCGGTATGCGAATTGATCCCTCGAAGGTGGGGGATGCCAGGGTCTTCCGCCCTTGGGGATGGACCATCGCCCTCATCGTCGCCGAGGAGATCAAGGAAGCTCTAGATCACATCGGAGCCACAGGGACGAAGTTCAAGGAGGTGTAGTTCGTCGGGTCACTCACCGTGGGCACAAGCCACGCTGTGAGCTATTCTCCTCGTATATGATGGCCCTAGAACAGCTTCGCGTCCGCGTCAGCGATGACCTTGTGCTTGATGCAGGAGAGTGCAGAATAGTAGAGGGGTCACATGGTCTCGAACGAATCGTTCAGCCTCCACGGACCACCCTCTTCCACCAGCTTATCAATTACCTGAGGGCAAAACCTGCTCCGCAAGATCAACCTTCTGGAACCTTCCTTTCCCGAGAGGGAGTCGCAGCCGCTGCCGTGACTCTCCGATGGGGCTCCTACCTCTCGGTGCTTGCTGACCGCAACAAACCTATATGGCGCGAGGTGCGCTCCCCAGACGTCAGCCGCATAAGCGATGATGAGATGGCGCGGATTAACATCGAATCATCAGCGGCAATGGCGGAGTGGATTGACATCTTCCGCACGGATGCAGTGGGCTACGCGTCACTGGTGGACAAGGCCGTGAGTTACCTGCCCGTGCCAAGGAAGCTATCGAAGCCAAGCCATGTCCCCCCACAGGAGTTACTGCCCTCCACATTCACCAACATCCCTGACATCTTGAAAGCTCAAGCGCCCCAGTTTTTTTCATCGCCAATAAAGAGCGCCATCGAGCAACACCCGAGCAGGATGCTTGCGAATGCGCTGATCAATGCTGCTTGGCGTAACGGGCCCGTCGAGAGTCTCCATGC
The DNA here is from genome assembly GCF_020103725.1 of Hyalangium gracile. Taxonomy (NCBI): domain Bacteria; kingdom Pseudomonadati; phylum Myxococcota; class Myxococcia; order Myxococcales; family Archangiaceae; genus Hyalangium; species Hyalangium gracile. Next base: position 10,588 of record NZ_JAHXBG010000039.1, read on the forward strand.
TGGAGATTTTCACGGCTACCCACTCAATAAGTGCCGTGTAACGCCCAAAGATGTGCGGGAACTACTAGGTTTCGCGAGTGACAGAATGGCGCGTGGGATGGACGTGTGCCTCGTGCTGAAGAAGCCAAAGCACTCCTGGCCGCAGCAGGTCCTGTCATACCTAGCGCTCCAACCTTTCATTGTTCCTTCTGGTTGGTCACTGACGGAGTCGTCTCGCGAGATTCGCCTGATAGATCATCCCAGTGCTCGCGCAGTAGCCGATGCACGAAGAACTAAGCAGTGAAGTCCTCGAATCACCGGCACGGCAGACATCCTCGGGTGCGAAGTTCTGCAACCGATCTGCTTAACCGGGTTCAGCATCAGCGCATAGGGTGGGTGCCGAGCGAGCAGAGGGGCGACACCTCGAACCAACTGGTCCTACAACCATACCAGTTCGCCCAGAGCGTGCCGGTGAGGGGTTCCCGCGAACTGGTTGAGTGAAGGAGAGCCGTGTGCCGAGGGAGAGCGGGACGACCGGCGCGGGAGGACCCGTCAGAACGGGAATACCTGCGCCGAGACGAGGGCTCCGTGACCTGCGTTCCCAAGACGTAGGCCCGTACTCTCCGTCTAGTCACTCGGGGGTTCGCGGACAGTCCATTAACCCGCTTCAGGTAAGTCGCTTGAGCAGTCTCAGAGGGAGGATGGGCAACCTCTCCAAGGAGACCGCTTTAATACTTGTCGCTCAAGGATGTGCCTGAGTGGCTGGCGTGCCTCGCGCGGGTACCACCGATGGTACCACCCGGTACCAACGACTAGACTGGCGGACCTCAACAGGAGCGATCAGCTCACGGACGAAAAGCGGCCACGAGATGACCATTCGCCACGAGATCGTTGAGGAGTTTACGTTTCGCAACGGGACCCGCGCATTCACCACCGACAACGCAGTTATCGACACCGGCGCGCAGCGCACGATCATTACTCAGGCAGTTGTCGACGCACTTGAACTCGACGCGTGCGGCACAGTCGACGTGTCGAGTCCAGGGCATGAACCGATGATCGCCGTCGAATACCGGTGCCTCGTCGCATGGACGATGTACGAGGGCCAGGGGTTTGCGTCAACCCACGATGTGCTCTGTATCCCGGGAGCAGAGTAGGTGCTGATTGGTTTCGCCTTCGTGCGCGCTCACAAGTTGTCCGTGGACTTTCAGAACCAAGGACTGGTTGGCACCGCACCGAACAGCGCAGTGCCCCTGACGGGAGGTGGATACGCCCTCAACATGCCGCGCTCGTACCTGCTCAAGCTCAACAGCGAAAGGGCCAATGCTGCGAAACCGGGGGCGATCCTACGACCGCATCCTGCGTGGCGACTCGAGCTGCCTGCTCTCATCAAGAAGTAGCGCAAGGAGGACACCCCTAACCTGCCTCAACAGCTTCCGCTAAGACGGGCTCCTCGAAGAAGCCGTCTGTTCTCCCGCTGAGGCTGCTTAAGCGACTTACCTGAAGGGATTTAGCCTGCTCCGCTTCGTTCACGGCCGCCGAAGAGACCCTCATGCCACGTCGAGCACGGTCCACTCGTGCACTTCGCCCGCGAGCGTCACGTCGACGCTTTCTCCCGCGCGGCGCCCCATCAGGGCACGGCCCACGGGTGAGGCGGGAGTGATAACGGACAGGAAGCCATCACCGCCGGGGCCGGTCAGCTCCGTGCCTGCCCCCACCGGGAGCAGGAAGAAGGTGCGCTCGTCGTAGCCCGTGTCGTCTTCCGTGCGCACATCCACGATGGCGCCCAGCGCCACCGGAGTACGCCGGTTGAAACGCGGCAAATCCGCCTCCCGGAAGGCGGTGAGCAGGCTGATCTCCTCCTGGACGCGACGGGCCCGAGCGGCCTGTCCCGTGGCCAGGCTGCCGTACTCAATCGCGGCTCTGCCGTCTTCCTTCTTCTCGGATTCGGTCGCCAGGGAACGCGCGGCCTCGCGCGCCTCGATCTGGGCACGGACGGCGAGCCGGTCGCTGTGCTGGAGACGTTCGGCGAGCTGAGCCATCAGCTCTCTCTTGTCGAGTCCCATGACACACCACTGTAGCGGCGGCACGGACGGGCTCCAGTTTCTGGACGGTGGCCACGCCAGCAGGCTCCCCGTGCGCCGTGGCCCCGCGTAACGTCCCTCCCAGGAGCCCCTATGTTCGTGTACGAGCCCCTCAACACGTTGAAGCCCGTCGCCGAGGACCTCTGGGTGGTGGATGGGCCCGTCGTCCGCATGGCGATGTATGGCGGAACCATCCCGTTCCCAACGCGGATGACCGTGGTCCGGCTCGGAGCGGGCGAGCTCTTCCTCCACTCGCCGACGGCGCTCGTCGACAGCCTCCGGGCAGAGCTCGATCGCCTGGGCCCCGTGCGGCACCTCGTCTCGCCGAACAAGATCCACTACGCCAGCATCGCGGCCTGGAAGGCGGCCTATCCCGAGGCGATCGCCTGGGCCTCGCCCGGAGTTCGCGAGCGCGCGGCCTCCCAACGGATCGCCGTGACGTTCGACGCGGATCTGGGTGACGCACCCGAGCCAGCCTGGGCCGCCGACGTCGACCAGTTTCTGTTCCGCGGCAGCCGCTTCATGGACGAGGTCGTCTTCCTCCATCGAAAGAGCCGGACGCTCCTGCTGGCGGATCTGATCGAGAACTTCGAGCGCCAGCGGGTCAGCGGCCTGCCGAAGTTGCTCATGCGGCTCAGCGGCGCGGTGGATCCCGATGGCAAGGCCCCACTGGACCTGCGGATGACCTTCACGGGTCGCAAGCAGGTGGCGCGCGAGTGCTACCGGCGCATGGCCGCCTGGAAGCCCGAGCGCATCATCCTCGCGCATGGCCGCTGGTACCCAGCGGATGGCGAGCGGGAGCTCCACCGGGCCTTTCGCTGGCTGGGAGCATGACCCGGCCATGGACAGCCCGGCTCTTCTCAAAGCCCCAGCCTTGGGCTAACTCCTGCCCGGCCTCTGAAATCGGGGCCTTCTCCTCTCACTCCTCCTTTGCCCATGCGCCTCTCCCGCCTCCTCTTGGTCGCGCTCCTCGCGGCCTGCGCCACGCCTCCCCCGCCGACTCCCACGCCGGAGGCCGCCGCGCCTGCTCCCGCCGCCGCGGCGCCCGCCCCCGCGCAGCCCACGCCGCCCGTGGCCAGGCGCGTGCCGCACCCCGTCACGCTCCACGGGGACACCCGCCAGGACGACTACTTCTGGCTGCGAGAGAAGGAGAACGCCGAGGTCCGCGCCTACCTGGAGGCGGAGGCCGCCTACACCGCCCAGGTGATGAAGCCCACCGAGGCCCTGCAGAAGAAGCTCTACGAGGAGATGCTCGGGCGCATCAAGCAGACGGACCTCGAGGTGCCCTACCGCCAGGGCGACTTCTACTATTACACCCGCACCGAGGAGGGGAAGCAGTACCCCTTCTACTGCCGGAAGAAGGGCAGCCTGGACGCGCCGGAGGAGGTGCTGCTCGACGTCAACGCGCTCGCCGAGGGCCACAAGTTCTACCGCGTGGGCACCTTCCAGGTGAGCGATGACGGCAACCTGCTGGCCTACGCCGTGGACACCACGGGCTACCGCCAGTTCACCCTCTACGTGAAGGATCTGCGCACCGGGAAGCTCGGCCCCGAGCAGATCGAGAAGACGGTCGGCTACAACGCCGCCTGGGCCGCCGACAACAAGACCTTCTTCTACGTCACCGAGGACTCCGCCAAGCGCCCCTACCGCGTGTGGCGGCACACGGTGGGGACCGACGGCAAGAGCGACACGCTCGTCTACGAGGAGAAGGACGAGCGCTTCACGGTCCGCGTCAGCCGCACCCTCTCCAAGGACTACATCCTCTTCGACTCCCAGAGCGCGACGACGAGCGAGGTGCGCGTCCTCCCCGCCGGCAAGCCCACGGCGGCGCTCCAGCTGGTGGAGCCTCGGAAGCAGGACCACGAGTACAGCGTGGACCACCATGGAGAGCTCTTCTACATCGTCACCAACTCGGGGGGCCGCAACTACCGCCTCGTCACCGCGCCGGTGAAGGCTCCGGGCCAGAAGAACTGGAAGGAGCTCATCGCTCACCGGCAGCAGGTGATGCTCGAGTCCATCGTCCTCTTCAAGAACCACCTGGTCGTCTTCGAGCGCGACAACGGCCTGCAGCAGCTCGTCGTCACGAACCTGAAGACGCGCGACAGCCACCGCATCACCTTCCCCGAGCAGGTCTACACGGTGTTCGCCAGCGCGAACACCGAGTTCGACACCACCCAGCTGCGCTTCCAGTACACGTCCTTCATCACGCCCTTCTCCGTCTTCGACTACGACCTGGTCAGCCGGGAGCGGAAGCTGCTCAAGCAGCAGCCGGTGCTGGGTGGCTATGATCCGTCTCGCTACGAGACCGAGCGGCTGCTGGTGCCGGCCAAGGACGGCGTGCAGGTGCCCGTGAGCCTCGTGTACCGCAAGGGGATGAAGAAGGACGGCAGCGCGCCGCTGCTGCTCAAGGGCTATGGCTCCTATGGCTACCCCTCCTCGACGTACTTCGACTCCGGCCAGCTGTCGCTGCTGGATCGCGGCATGACGGTGGCCATCGCGCACATCCGCGGCGGCGGAGACATGGGCAAGCCCTGGCACGACGCGGGCCGGATGAAGAACAAGATGAACACCTTCACCGACTTCATCTCGGTGGCCGAGGCGCTCATCGCCCAGGGCTACACCTCCAAGGAGCGCCTGGCCATCATCGGCGGCAGCGCCGGCGGCCTGCTGATGGGCGCCGTCACGAACATGCGCCCGGACCTCTTCAAGGCGGTGGTGGCGCTCGTGCCCTTCGTGGATGTGATCAACACCATGAGCGACACCAGCCTGCCGCTCACCGTGGGCGAGTTCGAGGAGTGGGGCAACCCGCAGGTGAAGGACGAGTACGAGTACATCCGCCAGTACAGCCCCTACGAGAACGTCACCGCCAAGGCCTACCCGACGATGCTGGTGAGGACGGGCATCAACGACAGCCAGGTGGGCTACTGGGAGCCGGCCAAGTGGGTGGCGAAGCTGCGCGCGACGAAGACGGACAAGAACCCGCTGCTCTTCAACATCAACATGGCCGCGGGCCATGGCGGCTCGTCCGGGCGCTACGACTTCCTCAAGGAGATCGCCTTCGACTACGCCTTCCTGCTCACGCAGCTCGGCGTGGAGAAGTAACCGGCGCAGAGCGAGCACGGCATGCGCTCGCGTCCGCCCGTTCCTCCGCATGCGGAACGGGCGGGCCCATGAGCGTGGGGAACGGCATGGAGGCCCTCACGGTTCCGGGGGCCCATGAAACGCATCCTCCTATCGCTTGCTCTCCTGGTGCTCGGTGCCTGTGGGCCCGAGTTCGCTGAAGACTCCACCTCGGACACCCTCTCGACCGAACAGGCGCCCCTCGTCGGCCCGGTGTCGGGCGCCATCCCCAGAGGCCTGCCCAAGCGCCTGCTGGTGGGGCTCTTCGAGGACACCGGCCAGACATGGATGAAGAGCAGCGCCGTGCCGTGGAACGTGCGCTACCGCTACTTCGTCAAGGGCTGGATGGACAACTGGGGCTGGGGCCCGACGAACGGCCAGTGGGGTCTGCAGTACCTGCGCGAGTGTGATGCGCAGGGCTTCATCCCCGCCGTCCAGTACTACCAGATGAATGGCGAGCCCGGCGGCGGCGAGGAGCAGTTCCTCTCCAAGGCGCAGAACGCCACCACCATGCGGAGCTACTTCTCCGACTTCAAGGTGCTCATGCAGCGGGCCCGCGAGTTCGGAAAGCCGGTGCTGGTGCTCGTGGAGGCGGACGGCTTCGGGCTTCTGCAGAAGCAGGCGCAGAGCAACCCCAACACGTACGCGGCGGTGGCGGCCACGGGCCTGCCGGAGCTGCGGGGCCTGCCCAACACCGTGGCGGGCTGGGGGCTCTCCTTCCTCCAGCTCCGCAAGGCGGTGGGCGCCACCAACGTCATCCTCGGCATCCACGTGTCCGCGTGGGCCGGGGATGGAGACCTGGCGCACTTCTCCGTCACCACCCCGCTGCAGAGCGAGGTGACGAAGGTCTACAACTTCCTGCGGCCGTTCGGCCTGGCCTCCAACGTGACGGGCACGACGTGGGACGTGCTGGTGGGAGATCCGCTGGATCGCGACGCGGAGTTCTACCGGCGCGCCTACGGCCAGGACCGGTGGTGGGACCCGAGCGACTCGGCCCCCATCAACTCCAAGAGCTTCAACCGCTACGCGGAGTGGCTGCGCCTGTGGAACGTCACCTCCGGCAAGCGCTGGGTGCTGTGGCAGGTGCCGCTGGGGAACTCGAACCACCTGAACGTGGACAACACGCGCGACGCCGCGCGCGAGGGCTACCGCGACAACCGCGCCGAGTACTTCTTCGGGCCCGCGGGCGCGGCGCACCGCGAGAAGTTCGCCAGCAGCGGCGTCATCGCCCTGCTCTTCGGACGGGGCGAGAGCCGACAGAGCTCGTACACGAATGACTACTACACGGACGGCCAGCTCTTCATGAAGAGCCGGGCCGGCGCCTTCCTGAAGGCAGGCGGGCTCGCCCTCCCCTAGCTCATCCGCCCAGCACCCGAGCACCTTCGGCACATCACAGTGTGACCGTTGGCATCACACCCTCCGGCCTGCTCCACTCGGAAACAGGCCGGATACCCATGGGTTGCCAACGGCACACCGGGTGCACCTCCTGAGAGCTGACCTCAGCACTCTCCTGGAGGATGCGCACCATGATGACTCTCCCGAAGGCTCTGCTCGTGCTCGGCCTGCTCAGCCTGGGCGCCGCGCGTGCCGCACAAGCCCACGAAGGCTCTCATGCTCAGCCGGGCGCCAGGCCCACCACCCCAGTGGCTCCCTCCCCCGCTCCGAGCGCCGCTCACGGCGGCGCGCATGGCAAGGGGCACATGGAGCACAAGCCGGAGCCCGGTGGCCAGCCGGGCTTCCGCGCCGAGCTCGAGACGACTCCCTCCACCATCAAGGCGGGCCAGCCGGCCACCCTCACCCTCTCCGTCAAGGATGCGACGGGCACGCTCGTCCGCGAGCTGCCACGGGTGCACGAGAAGCCCATGCACCTGCTCGCCATCTCCCGCGACCTGGCCGAGTTCGCCCACCTGCACCCGGAGCCCCAGCCGGACGGCACCTACCAGGTCCGCCACACCTTCCCCAGCGGCGGCGCCTACAAGCTCTACGTGGACTACACCCCTCGCGGCGCACCCCAGGTGGTCAACCAGATCGAGCTCACCGTGGAGGGCCCCTCCCGTCCGGTGGCTCGACTCCAGGAGGACGCCACTGCCACCAAGACGGTGGAGGGCGTCCGCGTGACGATGCACACGGATCGGCCGCTGCGCGCGGGGGCGGACGCCCTGCTGCGCTTCTCCGTGGCGGATGCGAAGACGGGCAAGCCCGTGACCGACCTGCAGCCCTACCTCGGTGCGCTCGCGCACTTCGTCATCCTGAGCGAGGACACCCAGCACTTCCTCCACGCCCATCCCCTGGAGGCTCAGCCGAGCGCCCCCGGTGGGCCGAGCCCCTCGGAGGTGAGCGCGCACACCTCGTTCCCACGCCCGGGCCTCTACAAGGTGTGGACCCAGGTGCAGCGAGGCGGACGGGTCATCACCGTCCCGTTCGTCGTGCACGTCGCCCAGGCGACAGCTCCCGCCCCCGCGCACACCGGGCACGGGACGTGAGGCGCCGCGCCCCTCGTTCCACGGCTGCCATCTCGGTGAAGGACGTGGAGTCCTAGAACGGGCAGCCGGCCTCGCCGCACGGATCCACCGGCGGATTCGGGGTCGGGTTGCCGATGGCCAGCCGGATGCCGACGAGCGCGCCCACGACGCCGAGCGCCACTCCGCTCACCAACAGCAGCGTCTTACCGAGGTGGAGCTCGCGGATGCCCGCGGACTTCACGTCGCTCAAGGGGATCTCCACGCTCCGCCGGAACGCATCCAGGGGGACGGCGCGGAAGTGCTCCGCGTCGACCTTCACGTCGATGTACTTCTCGGCGATCACCATCCCGTTGTTCTGGACGAGCACCAGGGGAGTGTCCTCGGTGAACGCATGCTCGCGGCCCTCGGTGTCTCGCAGCTTCACGCCGCGCGGCTCCTCGAGCCGTCCATCCCCGGGGTGTTTCACCACCAGATCCGGCACGTACCAGCCGTTCAGCCGGGAGATCTCCGTCTTCGGCACTCGGTACGTGGTGGTGCACCCCGTCAGTACGAGCAGAAGAGCCATCGATGCACGGATACGCATGGGAGCACTCCTCATCTGTCCTCAGGTTAGCGCGGAACCTTCCGGGGGCTGAGAAACGGTTCCCGGGCGTTGGCGCGCGGTGTCAGATTCAGCCGTGATGCGTCCCGCTCCCCTCCTCCGCCTCGTCCCGCTCCTCCTCCTCCTCGTCGGCTGCGCCACGGCCGGCACCCGGGAAGCCCCCACGGGGCAGGCCGCTGCCGCCCATGCCTGGCAGAGCCCGCTGCTCCGGGACCACCCGCTGATCGGCCGCATCTGGGATGTCTCCCAGGGCCGGTGGCTGGAGGAGCCCGCGCTGCGAGAGCAGCTGGCGAAGGCGCGCTACGTCCTGCTCGGCGAGCGGCATGACAACGCCGACCACCACCTCCTCCAGGCCTCGCTGGTGCGCGCCCTCGCCGGAAGCGGGCGCCGTCCCGCGCTGGCCTTCGAGATGCTCGACGTGGAGCAGCAGGCCACGGTCGACGCGGCGCTCGCCCGCGAGCCTGGGAATGCCGATGCCATCGCCCAGGCGGTGGACTGGGCTCACAGCGGCTGGCCGGACTGGGCGCTCTACCGCCCCATCTTCGCGGCGGGGCTCGAGCGGGGGCTGCCCATCGTCGCGGCCAACCTGTCCCGGGCCCAGGGCAAGGCGCTGGCCATGCAGGGCACGTCCGCCCTGCCCGCGGAGCTCGTCACCCGGCTGGGGCTCGACACCCCGCTGCCCGAGGACGTGTCCCGCGCCATGCGCTCGGAGCTGTTCCAGGCCCACTGCGGCGCCATGCCCGAGACGCACATGGAGCCGATGGTGCAGGTCCAGCGCGCGCGAGACGCACAGATGGCGGAGCGCCTGCGGGCCTCGGACACGGGCGACGGCGCCATCCTCATCACCGGCGCCGGGCACGCGCGCACGGACCGCGGTGTGCCGGCGCACCTGGCTCGCGGGGCCGGCGGGGCCACGGTGCGCAGCGTGGGCTTCGTGGAGGTCTCCGCCGACAAGCGCGAGCCTGGGGACTACGTGGAGGCCGATGGCACCGGCCGGCTGCCCTTCGACTATGTCTGGTTCACACCCGCGGCCGAGCGGGAGGACCTCTGCGCGAAGCTGCGCGAGCGGATGAAGCACGGCGCCCATCCCCCGCCCCAGAAGTAGAGCCCCGGACGAGGGGCAGGCAGGCACGGCGGCGTCGGCCATGCAAACGCCAGGAGGCCGGCGCTATACATACCGGGCATGCGTGCTCCCCTGGCGCCAGAGCCTGCCACCTCCGAGCCTCCCGATGTGGGAGCCCTGGTCGAGCTGCTGCGGGGGCGCCGCACCGTGGTGCTCACGGGCGCCGGCTGCAGCACCGAGTCGGGCATCCCGGACTACCGCGGCCCTGGCACCCGCGCCCGCGCCCGCAACCCCATCCAGCACATGGAGTTCCTCAGCCGGCCCGAGGTGCGCGCGCGCTACTGGGCCCGGAGCCTGATCGGCTGGCCGCGCTTCTCCACGGCCCGTCCCAACGCGGCGCATCAAGCGCTCGCGGAGCTGGAGCGGAACGGCCAGGTGCTGGGCCTCATCACCCAGAACGTGGACCGGCTGCACCACGCCGCCGGCAGCGAGCGCATCATCGAGTTGCACGGAGCGCTGGCGGACGTGCGGTGCCTGTCCTGCGGTGCGCGAGAGGCCCGCTGGGCCCTGCAGCAGCGGCTGCTCGCGCTCAACCCGGGCTTCGTGGAGCAGCAGGTGGAGCTCCGTCCGGACGGTGACGCAGAGCTCCCGCTGGAGGCCGTGCGCCACTTCCGCGTCGCCGACTGCGAGCACTGCGGAGGGGCCCTGAAGCCCGACGTGGTCTTCTTCGGCGACAACGTGCCCCGGCCCACCGTGGAGGCCGCGTTCGCGATGCTCGAGGAGGGGGACGCGCTGCTGGTGGTGGGCTCGTCCCTGGCCGTCTTCTCCGGCTACCGCTTCGTCCTCCGGGCCGCGGAGCGCCACATGCCCATCGGCATGATCAACATCGGCGAGAGTCGCGGGGACGATCTGGCGGACGTGCGCGTAGAGGCCCGGGTCGGCGAGGTGCTCCCCACGCTGGTCACGAGCCTGGGGCGACGCTGAGCCACGCGGGAGCGGCTCCCCTCGGGGAGACCTCCAACGGCTCCCTTGCCTGCCTGCCCTCCTGCGCGGCTGACGAACCGGCGGGAATCGTTCCTACCTTTCGGGCATGCAAGGACACGACAGCAATCTCGCCAAAGCAGGTGGAGCGGAGACTCGTCCCGCCCAGGCGCCGGGAGAGCCGGCGGACCTGGCTGCCCGCATCCGGGCCCTCCAGTTGCTGCGGGAGGCGGGCGTCCCCTTCGTCGTCGGCGGTGCGTACGCCTATACCCACTACACCGGCCTCCAGCGCGAGACGAAGGATCTGGATCTCTTCCTGCGCAAGGCGGATGCGGACCGGGCCATCGACGTGTTCGAGGCGAACGGCTGGCGCACCGAGCGCAACACCCACGGCTGGCTGCACAAGGCCTTCTGGGATGACTCGCTGGTGGACTTCATCTTCAGCGCGGGCAACGGCATCGCCCAGGTGGATGACGCGTGGGTGGAGCACGGCGTGGAGGGAGAGGTGCTCGGGCAGCGCTGCCTCATCTCCCCGGTGGAGGAGATCATCTGGAGCAAGGCCTTCGTCCTCGAGCGCGAGCGCTTCGACGGCACGGAGCTGAACCACCTCATCCTGGCCGCGGGGGAGCGGATGGACTGGAACCGGCTCTTCCAGCGCTTCGAGCGCTACTGGGAGGTGCTGCTGGGCCACCTGATGTTCTTCCGCTTCGCCTACCCGTCCGACCGCGAGCGCGTGCCGGCCTGGCTCATGTGGGGGCTGCTCTCCCGGGCGTTCGACAGCGTCCGGGGCGGCAACTGGAGCGGGAAGCTCTGCCGCGGCCGGCTCCTGTCCCAGCCCGGCTACCAGATCGACGTGGACGAGTGGGGCTACGAAGACGGGCTCACCTGGGATGAGCAGCAACGGGCCCGCGCCGCCCTGCCTCACGAGTCCCCTCCCGACGAGCGCTGAGGCCGCCCCTCGGAGGCTCGCGCCCGAGCCTCCACACCGAACGCTCTCTGCGATCCGCTCCGGACGTGGACTCCAAGTCTCCGAAGCTGGACGGATCCGCGAGGATCCAGACCGGACAGGTAGGGCTCTTCCGAGGGGACGTGGTGCGGCACGCCAGTTGCTTTGGCCTCCGGACGCAGACGGAGGGCGGGATGGAGCAGGAGGCGGAGGGCGGGATGGAGCGGGGGTCGGGTGTGGGGATGGAGCGTGAGGAGGAATCTGCGGGTGAAGGGTCGGTGAGGGCACGGCACCACGGCTTGGAAGAGATGCGGGAGCGTCTCTTCAAGCTGGGCGCCTCGGCCCTCACCGATCCGGAGCTTCTGACGGTGCTGCTGGGAACGGGCGCCCGCGCGCACGGGCTGGCCGAGGCGCTGCTCTCCTGGGGTGGAGGCCTCAAGGCCCTGCTCCTGAAGGATCCGCTGGAGCTGAGCATGCACCCTCAACTGGGGCCGGCGCGGACGGCGCAGGTGGTCGCGGCGCTGGAGCTGGGACGCAGGGCCCAGCGCGTCACGGAGCGGCGCCCGAAGCTGCGCAACCCCAAGGAGATCTCCACGTACCTGTTCCCGGTGCTGAGCGCGCTGCGGCGCGAAGTCTTCCACGTGCTGTGCTTCAACCCGCGCAACGTGCTGCTGGCGGATGTGCGGGTGGCCGAGGGGACGATGAACACGTGCCCGGTGGACCCGCGCGAGGTGTACGCCGCGGCGCTGAGCACGCGCGCCACGGCCATCGTGCTCGCGCACAACCACCCCTCGGGGGACCCGGAGCCCTCGGCGCAGGACCTGCAGCTGACGCTGCAGCTCGTCGAGGCCGGTCGCCTGCTGGGCATCAAGGTGCTGGACCACCTGGTGATGGGAGACGGGGCATACGTGTCGCTGATGGAGCGAGGCTTCATCACGGAGGACGAGGGCAAGGGTCGATGGAGCGCGGCTGGAGGGGACTGGTGATGACGGCGGTGATGGGGTGTGGGAGCGCGGGACAGGGCTCCGGGCAGGTCCTTCAGGTGGACGCGGTGGAGGAAGGACGGGCGCGGGTGGTGGAGCCAGGCAGCGGCAAGGCCCGGACGGTGGACCGGAGTACCCTGCCCACCGGAGCTCGGGAAGGGGACGTCGTGGTGGACGGTCGCCTGGATCCCGAGCTGAGGGCCCGGCTTACCCGGGAGGTTGCGGAAACACGGGCGCGGCTGGCGGTCCCCGTCCCACCGGGATTTGACCTGGAAGGTAGTGAGCATCCCCCGTTGACGATCCGACCGGAAAAGTGAATATGCGGAGGATGCAGCCACAGGACCTTCCCCACTTCACGGAAGCCCAGGAAGGCCTGGTCCGCCACTTCGGCCTGTCCGAGTTCCGGCCTGGGCAGGCCGAGGTCATCAGCTCCGTGCTGAGCGGGCGGAACACCGTGGTGCTGATGCCCACGGGGGCCGGGAAGAGCCTGTGCTACCAGCTGCCGGCGCTGCTGCTGCCGGGGGTGACGCTGGTCGTCTCTCCGTTGATTGCGCTGATGAAGGACCAGGTGGAGCAGCTCTGCGCGCGGGGCCTGCCCGCCACCTTCATCAACTCCTCGCTGACGGAGCTGGAGCGGGCGGAGCGGATGCGGCGGCTGCGCGCGCGTGAGTACAAGCTCGTCTACGTGGCGCCGGAGCGCCTGCGGAGCCTGAGCTTCCTGGAGACGCTGGGGGATGTGGGGGTGGACCTGTTCGCGGTGGACGAGGCGCACTGCATCTCGCAGTGGGGCCACGACTTCCGGCCGGACTACGCGCAGCTGGGACAGGTGCGCAAGCGCCTGCGCCCGCCGCGCACGGTAGCGCTCACCGCCACGGCCACGCCCGAGGTGCGCGACGACATCATCCGCGTGCTGCTGATGAAGGAGCCGCAGGTGTTCGCCCAGGGCTTCGATCGGCCCAACCTCTTCCTGGAGGTGATGAGCGTCAGCGGGGACGAGGAGAAGCGCCAGGCGTGCGCGCAGCTGGCGGCCCAGGGCGGCAGCGGCATCATCTACTGCGCCACGCGCAAGGCCTCGGAGGGGATGCACTCCGCGCTGCAGGAGCGGGGGGTGAACGCGGTGCTGTACCACGCGGGCATGGAGGACGAGGCCCGGCGCCGAGCCCAGGAGGAGTTCATGGCGGCCAGGGAGGCGGTCGTGGTGGCCACCAACGCCTTCGGCATGGGCATCGACAAGCCGGACATCCGCTTCGTGGCGCACGCCAACATCCCCAAGGCGGTGGAGGCGTACTACCAGGAAGTGGGCCGCGCGGGCCGGGACGGGAAGCCGGCCACCGCGGTGCTGCTCTTCAACCACGCGGACGTCTACACCCAGGAGCGACTCATCGAGGGCAACCACCCCTCGGAGGTGGTGCTCGGGGACATCTGGAACGCGCTGCGCACGGTGCCCGAGTTCAACAAGGGCATCGGCGTGCTGGCGGGGATGGTGGGCGCCAGCGAGTTCGAGGTATCCGCGGCGCTGCGCATCTTCGAGCGCGAGGGCAAGGTGGAGCGCGGCGGCCGGGGCGAGGGCGAGTACGGCCTCACCCTCACGGAGAAGGCCCTGGCCACCCACCCGCATGCGGCGGACGCGCGGCGGCTGCTCCAGGCGATGCTGGAGGTCTACCACGTGGGGCGGTTGAACAACACGGAGCTGCAGCCGCTGGCCCGGCGCACGGGGCTGGGCGAGGAGGAGGTGCGGCACGCGCTCGGGCTGCTCGAGAAGGCGGGCGCGGTGCGGGTGCGCAAGCCCTTCGCCGGGCGCACCATCCGGGCGCTGGAGCAGGTGCCCTTCCGCGAGCTGGGCCTGGACCTGGACCGGGTGCGCGAGCAGCAGCGCCGGGCCCTGCTGCAGCTCAAGCGGATGACGGACTACGCGTACACGCGGCGGTGCCGGCGGGCGTTCATCCTGGGCTACTTCGGCCAGCAGGAGCTGGAGCCCAACTGTGGCCACTGCGATGTCTGCGCGGGCAGCCGGATGCCGCGCCTGGCGCCGGTGGCCCGCCCCGCCGCGCCTTCCGGGAAGCCGGAGAACTACAGCGAGCTGGCCGCCACGGAGCTGCGGCGCTGGCGCAAGGGGCTGGCCAAGGATCTGGGGATTCCGCCCTTCATGATCTTCAACGACTCCACGCTGCTGGGGCTGGCGGCGGCCCTGCCCACGGATCGGGACTCGTTCCTCGCGGTGAAGGGCACCGGCGAGAGCCGCTGGGAGCGCTTCGGCCCCAAGGTGGTGGAGATCTGCCTGATGGCGCGCGCCGCGGGCCACGAGCCCGTGGCCGTCTCGGAAGCACCCCGGACGCGCAAGAGCCGCAAGGCCTGAGCCGCGTGCCCTACCCCGGCCGGTGGTGGCTGGCCTTCTTCAGCGCCCGGCGCTCCACGTAGCTGCGAATGCTGCCCACGAGGATGCCCACCATGAACGCCAGCGCGAAGATGATGACGATGGTGGTGCTCGCGAAGATGAGACGCACCTGGTAGTCGGGGATCTTCGCGTTGAGGTAGTCCGCGCGCAGCGGCTCCATCAAACCGGTGAGCTCCAGCGCCTTGGCCGGCAGCGAGTCCAGCGACAGGGAGAGCCGCTGGACGAAGCGCGTGGGGTAGATGCGCCGCGCCAGCTCCACCGAGATGCCCACCACCAGGTAGATGATGGAGAGCAGGAAGGCGTTGCTCCCCATGATGCGCAGCAGCGGATAGGGCGGCGGCGGTGGGTAGGACGGCCCGGGTTGAGGAGAGTGCTCCACGCTACTTCACCCGGCGCTTGAGGTTGGGCAGCGCCTTCTTCACCCGCTTCGCCTCTTCCGCGGAGCCGGCGTGCTTGAGGAACAGCTCGTACTCCTGGATGGCGCGCGGCAGCTCCTCCTGCTTGTTCGCGAGCACGTCCGCCAGGGCCAGGTGGGCCATCCCGTGGGCCGGATCGTACTCCACCGCCTTGGTGAGGGCCGCGATCGCCACGTCCGTCTGCTTCTCCCGGAGGGCCACGAGCCCCAGGGCGAGCTGGTTGCGCCCGGTGAAGGGGTCCAGCTTCACCGCCTCCTCCGCCGCCGCGCGGGCCGCCTTCACGTTCTTGTTGCTCAGCAACACCCGGGCGAGCGTCGCCTGCGCGAAGGCCTTGTCCCAGACCGCGGAGGCTCGACCCGCGAGGGCCTTGAGCGTCTCGGCGGTCGCCTTGGTCCCCTCCTCCGGGTACACGTAGTGCTCGCCGATCTGGCCGCATGGGGTGTCCGAGCCCGCGTTGCGCGCCTGCTCGAAGGCGTCCGCGGCTTCCTCCTTCTTGTCCTGACGCAGGAAGATGTGGGCCATCTCGCAGAAGTTCTCCGGGTTCGGCGTCTTGGCGGCGAGCTGCAGGGCGGAGATGCCACCCTTGGCATCTCCCACGGCGTAGAGGATGAGCGCCTTGAGGCGCTGACCTGAGCCATCCCCCTGCGCCAGCTTCACCCCGCGGATGAGGTCCGCGGCCTGCTGGCGCTGGCCCATGCGCAGCAGCCCCAGGGAGTACGCCTTCAGCGCCTCCGGGCTCTCCGGACTGTCCTTCTTCCACTCCTCGAAGTGCTTGAAGCCCTCCTCCGTGCGCCCCAGCGCCAGCAGCGCCCGGCCGAGCGCATCCCGCGCCTCGCCATGGAAGCCGTTGCGCTCCACCGCCTGCGTGAGCGGCTTGAGCGCCAGATCGGGCAGCCCGCGCGCCAGCAGCAGCCGGCCCAGGGAGCACGCGGCCTCGTAGTCCCGCGAGTCCTTCATGGCCTCCTCGAACTGGACCTGCGCCTTGTCCAGGGTGCTCTGCTGCCAGTACACCCGGCCCAGCGCCAGCCGGAGCTCCGGCCGAGGCTGCTTCGACGCGGCCACGGCCTTCTCCAGCACCTCGCGCGCCTGGTCTCCCGCGTTGCTGTCCAGGGTGTCCGCCATGGACAGGTAGGCCACGGCCTCGGGGACGTAGCGGTTGTTGACCTTGGTCTTCTCCAGCTCCTGCCGCACGCGCTTCCAGTCCGCCTGCCGCACGTAGGCCGCGGCGCGCACCAGCGCCACCCTGCGCCCCTCGCTGCCCGACAGCTTCTCGATCGCCTCCTTCACCCGGTCGCGATCCAGCAGCGTCCGGCCCAGGCCCTCGCGAGCCGCCTCGCTCTTGGGCTGCAGGGCCAGCGCGGCCTCGTAGGCCTGCTGGGCCTTCGGCAGGTTCCCGGAGGCGCGGCTCGCCTCGCCGAGCGCGAGCTGGGCCTCGAAGGCGAGCGGCCCCTTCGTCCCGGCCTCGAGCAGCTGCAGCGCCTCGTTGTACTTGCCCGTCTCAGCCAGGAGCCGTCCATGGATGAGCTGCTGACGCGCGCGCAGCGCATCCGACAGCTTCTCGTCCCCGCTGAGCGCCTGCACCTCCGCGAGCGCCTCGGCCAGCTCCTGTCCCACCGCGAGCCGGCTCTCCGCCAGGCCGATGCGCGCCACCGGGTGCTCCGGGGAGATCTCCTTCGCGGTGGTGTACACCCGGAGCGCGCCCGCGAAGTCATCGAAGTCCTGGTAGTAGTGGCCGATCGCCACCAGTGCGCGCACGTTGCGAGAGGAGATCTCCAGGGCGCGCTTGAAGTGCTCGAGCGCCTTCTCCGGCTTCTTGTCCTCCAGCAGCGCGGTGCCGAGCAGGGTGTGCAGCTCGGCGGAGTCGTCGATCTTGGACTCCAGCAGCGTGCGGCGGACGGTGGGCCGGGCCTTGTCGTCGGCCACGAGCATGTCGGTGGCGAGGCTCAGCCCCGGGAAGTCGGTCCGCACGCCGGGACGCTCCAGCGAGGTGAGGGCCATCTGCCGCTCCTCGGTGAGGCCGCCGTGGTCCGCGTAGAGCAGCGCGTGCGTGTACGCCTTCAGGGCCCAGACGCGGCTGCTGCCGTCATCCATCTCCTGGGCACGCTCGAGCAGCTCGAGCGCGTTATTGAAGGAGGTGCGGGTGTCCTGGGAGATGGCGCGCTCGGTGCGCTCCAGCACCTCGGCGAGCGTCTGGCCTCCCTGCTGCGCGCGGCGGAAGCGGTACACGCCGAGCCCCACGCCCAGCACCACGAGCACCACCGCGCCCACGGCCAGCTTCAGCCCGTAGCGAGCGAAGAAGGAAGGGTTGGCCTTGCTCTTGGCGAGCTTCTCGCGCAGCTCCTTCTCGTACGCGGCGGCAGCGGCCGCGGCGTCCACCTGGGAGGAAGGCGTGCGCGGAGCGGCAACGGCCTGCGGCTCGCCCGCCTCGGGGATGTCGTCGAGCAGCGAGCGCTTGGCGCCCCCCTTCTGAGCGCGCGACCGCGCCGGCGAGGCGCTCCGAGCGGAGGAGGACGCGCGCGCGGCGGCGGGCACGGCGGGCAGCTCGTCCTCGTCAGGAGAAGGCAGGTCGCCCAGGAGCCCTCCTCCGGAAGAGGAGGAGCGTGAGGCCGCTCGAGGCTCTACCTGCGTCTGCGGCTCGGGCGGCAGCTCCTCCTCGTCGTCCGCCCCGGCAGCCTCGTCGCCCGGCGGCCCCTGGTCGTCGGGCCCGTCCAGATCGGGCAGCAGCCCTCCGGACTCCTCGCGCGCGGCGCGGGACTCGGGGACGCCGTGCTCGGTCACGGGCGTGTGCTCTTCCCGCTCCTCGTGCCTTCCGCCGTACGGAGGCGGCGTGTCCGCGAGATCCTCCTCGTCGGGCGGCGGCGGCGGCGCGCCCTTGCGAGGCGGGAACATGTACACCTTCACCCTGCCGCCAGGAGTGGCCTGAGCCTGGGCGTCCTCCTCGCTGTGCACAGGTGCCTGCCCTGGAGGCGGCTGGAGCTGGAAGATGTTGATCTGGCGGGTGATGTCATCGCCACCCAGGTCGTCCGCCTCGGACGGGAGCCCCTCGGACTCCGGGGGCGGGGGCGGGGGCGCGGCGGCCTGCGGCTCCTCGTCCTTCACCGCCTCGGGCGGAGGCGCGGGGGGCGCGGGCTTCGCCGCGGGCTGCACCTCATCCACGGGCTTGGGCGCGAGCTCGTTGGCGGTGATGCCCGGCAGATCCGCGAGCACCGGGGCCGGCCCGCCCGACAGCGCCTGCTGCGTCTGATCCAGCCACAGCTTCACGCGCCCATCGTTGGGCTGCAGCGCCGCGGCCTTGCGCAGGATGGGCAGCGCCGAGCGGAACAACCCTCGCTGCACCAGCACCTCACCGATGAGGTTGTAGGCGTGGGCGTTGTCCTTATCGACGGCGATCGCCTGATCGAACTGCTCCATCGCCTGTGCTGGCTTGCCCTGGTGCAGCAGCGCCTTGCCCCACAGCACCCTGCCGATGACCGACTGGGGGTGGTGGCTCAAGCCCTGCTGGCACACCTCAATGGCGCGAGCGTGCTCGCCCTTCTCGAGAAGAACCTTGGCGAGCTCTACGAAAACCGCGGATGTGGGGTCTTGCAGCAGGAGCTGCTCGTACCGCTCCACCATCGACTTGGCCATGGACGTTCGGAACTCCGGTGCGCGGGCGGACCCGGACGATAGCACTGCGATCTACTTGTCGGTCCACCTCCGGGTGCTACCGTGACCTACCACCATGCGCTCGCTCGCTCCCCTCCTCTTATTGTTGGCCCTGCTGGGTGGGGCCTGTGCCCACACCCCCAGGAGCTCCGGGCTGGACGGGCTCAAGCCCCTGGTCCAGGACTTCCACAAGCGCGTGCGCTGGAAGGACTTCCGGGGGGCGGCCCGGGTCATCGTCCCCGAGAGCCGCGAGCAGTTCCTGCGCGCCCGGACGGACCTCCAGGACGAGAGGGACCTGTCCATCACCGACTTCGAGATCCTCGAGATCGCCCTGGCGCAGGACGGGATGCGCGCCACCGTCACCACGCGGCTCGGCTGGATGCGCCTGCCCTCGGCCTCCGAGCAGACGGCCACCGTGTCCTCGGAGTGGGTGTACCGGGACGGGGCGTGGCTGCTGGAGCGAATGGAGGGCGGGCCCTTCGCGGGCGAGCTACCCTAGAAAAAAACCGCCCGTCGACTCGGGGCCGGCCGAGGCGACGGGCGTCGAAGGTTCCCCTATGGAACCCCCTAACCAGGGTGGCGGGGCGATGACTCGAGTCCGGTCCGTCGTCGCCGCGCCTTCTTGCTGTACCCATAGAGCAAGGCCGGTGCCACGCCCCTGGGACCCTGGCTTCTCGAGTGGAATCAGGCGCTTGCGCCCAAACCCAGGCTCAAGCCCCATGCCATCGCCGCCAGAGGCATGACACGCCTGTCAGCCACCCGCCGCCTTCCCGGCGGATAGGCCATGACATGAGTGTCAGGCCCAGGATTACTCGCCAATGACGGAGCGGATGGTCTCCCGCATGGAGTAGCGGGGCTTCCAGGCGGCCTCCTTCTGCCAGCGCGAGCCATCCACGTTGCAGAGGAACTGGATGTGGTCCAGCTCGGGGGGCGGGAAGTTGGCCAGGCGGTACTTGAAGAGCATGCCCAGCAGGGGGCGGGCCACGGGGTGCGGCACGGGGATGGCGGTGTGGCCCAGCTCGCGCAGCACGGAGGACAGGGGCACCTCGCCGGGGCCGGTGACGTTGTAGACGCCCTTGAGCTCGGGGCGGAGCGCCTCGACCATGGCGCGCCCCACGTCCTCCACGTGGATGAGCTGGACGATGGGATCGAACCCCGCCAGCCGCCACGGGTGGCGCAGCCGCAGGTAGTTGGAGGGGGCGTTCTTGATGGTGGGCCCGACGATGTGGACGGGGCGGAGGATGACGGTGTTGATGTCCGGGTGCCGCCAGAAGAAGCCGTGCGCGAGCATGTCCACTTCGATCAGATCGCGCACTCCCGAGAAGCGGCTGGCCGCCATGAGCGGAGCGTCCTCGGTGAGGAAGTTGGAGTTGTCCGGGCTGGGGCCGTAGACGTTGGCCGAGGAGAGGACGACCACCTTCTTCACGCCGTACTTGGCGCAGTACTCGAGCAGGCGCGTGGTGCCCACCACGTTGAAGGAGTGGTGCTCCTCCTCGCTCATCCGCGGGTCATGCATGATGCCCATGTGGATGACGGCGCCCACCTCGTTCTTGCGGAAGACGTCCTCGGCCTTCTTCTTGCGCAGGTCGAGCTGGTACATCTCGACGTCCTTGGGCCGCCCCACGAAGGGGCGCCGGTCGATGCCGATGATGCGCTCGCTCTTGTGGAGCAGCTTGGCGAGTGCGCGGCCCAGGTTGCCGCTGATGCCCGTGACGACGACAGCCGGTCTCATGGAGCCCCCCTCCTCGAACGTTGCCTGACGCTCACCAGAAGATGCCCCTTCGCTCCTTGAGCCCTTGGTGGATCATTCCCTGGATGGCCGTCTTCACCACGCGCACCTTCTTGTCCAGCTCGGTGTCCTCGTCATCGGGGCGACCGGTGAAGTGCAGCGGCTCGCCGAAGTAGATGCGGTACTTGGACGGCAGCGGGAAGGGCAGCACGGTGGGCGTGATGGGGAAGGCGGGGAAGCCGAGCAGCTTCGCCATCGGCTTGAGGTCCATCAGCGCGGGGGCTTGCTCCTCGCCGCCGATGACGGCCACGGGGACGATGGGCGTGTTCGTCTCGAGCGCCAGGCGCATGAAGCCCAGGCCGAACTCCTGGAGCTGGTAGCGCTGGGGCCACAGCTTGGAGATGCCGCGAGCGCCCTCGGGGAAGACGAGGATGGCCTCCTCGGACTCCAGCAGGCGCCGGCAGTTCTCCGGCGTGCCGACGATCTGCCCCACCCGCGCGAAGAAGGTCGAGATGTACGGCAGCGTGGGCACCCACTTCTCCACCATGCTGCGGATGGCGCGCGGGGGCTGGGCCTCCATCATCAGGGCCACGCCGATCATCGCGCCATCCACGGGCAGCTGGCCGGAGTGGTTGGCGATGAGGAGCACACGGCCGCGAGGCAGCTTCTCGATGCCGAAGGTCTCCACCCGGAAGTACTTGCGGTAGAGCCACAGCAGCGGCGCTACCGCGGCGAGGCTGTAGTCCAGGTTGAAGCCGAACGGGTCGACTCCATACTCGTTCTCCGTGCGAGCGAGCGCCTGGAGCTGCTCCTTGCGCTCCTCGCCTGCCATCTGCTCCGTCCAGCCCTTCAGGCGCTGCCGGACCTTGTCGCCAAGCCCCTCGAACATGGCCGGCTCTTTACACCACCCAGTGGAGAGGGCGCATCATGCGTGCATGCGTTTCCGGGCGCTGCTCCTGACGATGTGGCTGGCCGGGGGGTGCGCGACGGGGAGCGCCGCGCGCCCGTCTCCCTATGTCTTCCACTCCACTCCCCCGCCGCCGGTGCTGCTGGTGCACGGCATGCACGACACCGCGGATGGGTTCGGCCCGTTGAGGACCCACCTGGAGGCCGCGGGCTGGCCCGTGGTGCGCACCGTGTCGCTGGAGCCCAACAATGGGAGCGTGAGCGTGCCGGAGATGGCCCGCCAGGTGGCGCGCGCGGCCGCGGCGCTGCGCGTGGAGACGGGAGCCACCCGCATCGACGTCGTCGGGTTCAGCATGGGGGCGCTGGTGACGCGCTTCTGGGTGCAGTGGCTGGGCGGCAGGGACGAGGTCCGGCGCTTCGTCTCCATCTCGGGGCCGCAGTCGGGCACGCTGATGGCCTACCTGCTGCCGGGGGCCGGGGTGAAGCAGATGCGGCCTCACAGCCGGCTGCTGCGAGCGCTGAACCTGGATCCCCATCCCTGGGGTGAGGTGGAGGTCTTCTCCTTCTGGACTCCGATGGACCTCATCATCGTCCCTCCGAGCAGCTCCCAGCTGCCCGACGCCACCGAGCGCACCTTTCCCGTGCTCCTGCACCACTGGATGCTCCAGGACAAGCGGGTGCTCGACGCGGTCGTCGAGGTGCTGGGCGCCCCGGAGACGCCTCGGTAGGCCCGCGCCTCACAGCGTGGGAGCGAGCTGCTCGGCGGCTCCGCGCAGGGTGACGACGTCGGCGTCCGCCCTGAGCCAGCGGAAGATCTCCGCCAGCTGCTCCATCTTCCGGGCCGAGGGCACCCGCAGGTCTCGCTGCTGGCGGACCAGCTCGGGAGGAATGCCGTCGGCCGCGTCCAGCACGTCCACGGCATGCAGCTCGAAGTTGAAGAGCGCATCGCCCCGGCACGCGCGCCAGGCGGCGCGCACGGTGGGCAGCGGCAGGGTGGCGGCGAACGTGCCGATGAAGGGGAAGCGCACGCCCGGCGTCACCGTCATTGGCAGCTCGAGCACCGACCCTGCTCCCCGCCGGTAGGGCTGCCGGGGGTCGGGCCGGTAGGGCGTGCGGGGCGCCAGCAGGACGCGGGGACTGTCCAGTATCGAACGGGACGGGCGCCGCAGGAGGGCCAGCGCGCCCATCACCGCGGCCTTGGCCGCGTAGTACGGCGCCGCCGGGAAGGTGGACGAGCCGTAGAGGTAGCCCCGCTCGGAGGTGGCGGCGTAGAGGGCGGCGTTCAGCGTGTAGCCCGGCGCCCGGAACCCCACGGGCCGTGTGCCGGTGGCGGAGAGGATGGCCTCCTCGCCTCGCGCCAGCTCCTCGAGGATGGAGGCCGGGGAGCGCCGGGTGAGCGCGTAGTCGTGCGAGAAGCTGTGGTTGCCTACCTCGATGCCGTCGGCCTGGGAGGCTCGGAGCGCCGCCGCGGCGTCCGCGTCCGCCAGGTCCTCTCCGATGGCGAAGAACGTCCCGGGCGCTCCCACGGCGCGCAGCAGCTCGCGGAAGCGCGGCACGGCGGTGGAGTACACGAGCCCTCGGGCGCGAGCGTCCAGCACGGACTCCGGCAGGCCATGGATGCGGCAGTAGTGGTGCAGCGAGTCCAGGTCGACGGAGATGGACGCGAGCCGGGGAGCCACGCGCGCCTCTCAGGTGCCTCGGATGCGGATGACGTAGACGAGCTTGCCGACGTTCTTCAGCACGTTGGGCACGCGCCGGAAGAGGTGGATGGAGGGCTGGCGCTTCTCGTGAAGCTGGATGGGGATCTCCATCACCTTCAGGCCCTCGCGCCAGGCGCGGATGACGAACTCGCTGGCGAACACGTCCATGTCCACCAGACACTTGGCGATGACGGGCATCAGCGCCTCGCGGCGGAACGCCTTCAGGCCGTGGGTGTCGGTGCCCTTGAAGCCCAGCGTCACCTTCAGCAGCTTGTTGTGGACCCGCGTGGCCACGCGCCGGACGAGCGGGCGCTGATCACTGGCCCCCTTGGCGGCCTTGGAGCCCACCACCATGTCCGCGTCGCCGCGCTCCAGCCTCGGCAGCGCCGCCTCATAGAAGGAGAGATCGCACAGGTCGATCTCGTCGCAGACGACATAGGTGCCGCGCGCCTTGAGGATGCCGGCCTTGAGCGCCGCGCCGTAGTTGGGCCGCTCCGAGTGGAACCACCTCAGGCGCGGGTTGCTGGCGCACATCCGCTCGAGCAGCTGGGGCGTGGCATCGCGCGAGCCGTTCTCCGCGAAGATGACCTCATAGTCCCAGCCGTGGGCGTCGAGCCCCTGGCAGAGCTCGGCCGCCGCTTCGCCGAGGATGGCCTCTTCGTTGTAGACGGGAATGACGATGGAGAGGTGCGGGGCGGCCATGGTCGAGGGCAGACGCACGGAGGCGGGAGGCTGGACCTAGCACGCCCGCCGCCGACCGTCGACAACAGTCGACGCGGGCCTGCCAGGGATCAGCGCTCGTTGAGCAGTCGGGCGCTGGCCCGGCCTCCGAGGATGGCGTCCTCCATGGAGGAATACTCCCACTGTCCGTACCGCCCGGCCGTCAGGATGCGAGCGTGCTCCAGGAAGCGGAGGATCTCCGTCTTCGCCGGCCCGTACGCATCGTCATAGAGGACGTAGGCGTGGGGAATCTCCCGGCCGCGCGCGAAGAGCACGTCCTCCGCCGAGCCGATCATCTGGGAGCGCACCAGGTCCTCCACCGCGTGCTGCTCGCACTGGGCGGCGGACAGCTCGCCGTGGTGGCTGTACTCCACATAGAAGGTAGCGGTGTCGGGGGGCGCCAGCGGCGCATACACCGCCGAGGGCGAGCCGATGCGGTAGGTCTTGAACTCGAGCTCGGGCAGGTAGATCCAGTGCCAGGGCTGCCGGTTCTTCCCTCGGGCCGCCACGCAGACGTAGGTGACGGTGGTGGCGCGCAGGCGGCTGGCGGCGGCGCGGACCTCGTCCGGCACCCCGGCCTCCCCTCGAGCCAGCAGGCCCACGAGGTGCGGCAGGGAGACCGTGGAGAGGAGCTCCGAGTAGCCGAGCGTCCGCCCGTCCGAGAGGGTGACCTTCCGGGCCTTCCAGTCGATGGCGGTGGGCTCGGTGCGGACGCTGACCTCTCCCCCCTGGAGGTGGCGGAGCATGGCGCGGGCCAGGCTCTCGATGCCGCCCTCCCGCGGGTAGAGGAACGAGGCGTTGTAGCCGAGCGCATCGCTGCCCGCGCCGAGCGCCCCATCCACTACCTCCTTGAGGGTGGGCCGAGGCACGAAGCGCCCCACCCACGCCGCCGACAGCTCCCTCGGGTGCACCGTCCAGAGCTTCTGGTTGTAGGGCACCATGAAGTTCTTCGCGAAGCCCTCCCCCATATAGCGGAGGATGAACTCCTCGAAGTTTCGAGGCTCGCGCTCGCGCAGCTCGCGGCCCTTCTCGCCGTAGAGGGCCTCCACGAAGCCGACCAGGTTCTCCGAGATGACCTCCGCCGGCAGCCCGTGGGTGTTCACCTGGTACGGGAAGCGGGTGAAGACGCCTCGGGAGAAGATGCCCGCCTTTCGTTGAATGCTGACCATCTGGCCCGGGAGCCAGAGCGTGTTCACCAGCTCCTTGATCTCCGGATCCCTCAGGTGGAGCCAGTGGCCGGTCGGGTCGAAGTAGCACCCCTCGATGACCTCGGTCTTGATGAGGCCGCCGACCCGGTCTGTCTTCTCGATGAGGCGCCAGGGGCGCTTGAGGAAATGGGCTGCCGACAGGCCCGCCAGCCCCGCGCCAAGGATGAGGGTGGGATCCATGGCTTCCGGGTCTACCACCTCTGACCGAAGGGTGGGGCGCCCACGTGGGGGCTCCGGGGGCTTCTCCCTGGGGCGTACGGCCCCCTGCCCCCTCGCCTGGCCTCCAAGGGCGGTAGGAGCGGGGCTTGTTCGCGTTCTTTCCGCCCCGGAAACGCCTCTGATAGCCTGCGCGCGCGCGACGGCATGATCAGCCCGGTCGCAGGCGCTCGCGCCAGCAGGTCCCTGAAGGAACCCCATGAAAGTCTCGTGCCCGACTTGCCAGACGAACTACAACATCGATGACAAGCGGATCCCGCCAGGTGGCGCGAAGCTGAAGTGCGCCCGGTGCCAGAACACCTTCCCCATCCGCGCGCCCTCGGAAGGGATGCCGACTCCGGTGGCCATCCCGCTGCCGGGCTCCGCGTCTCAGGCGGCCGCCATTCCGCTGCCGGGCAGCGCCGCGCCCCAGTCGGCCGCCATTCCGCTGCCGGGCACCGCCGCGCCCCAGTCGGCCGCCATCCCGCTGCCGGGCACCGCCGCGCCCCAGTCGGCCGCCATCCCGCTGCCAGGCACCGCCGCGCCGCGGTCGGCCGCCATTCCGCTGCCTCCCGCGCCCCAGTCGGCCGCCATTCCGCTGCCTCCCGCGCCCCAGTCGGCCGCCATCCCGCTGCCTCCTGCTCCGACCAATGATCCCTTCGAGGCGGTCGGCGGCGGCTCGGACTACGCGTGGGACGAGTCCGAGTCCACGCGCGTCGTCGCGCTCTCCTCGCTGCCGAAGGCCGCCTACCGGGATGCCCCGACCGAGGCCCCCGCGCCCGCGCCTGGCTACGCCCCGCAGGAGATGCCCGGCACGGCTCGGGACTTCGACTTCGCCAACGAGCCGGCCCAGGATGCCTTCGGCCAGGACCCCTACGCGGCGTCGGCCGAGCCCAGCCCGTTCGACTCCTTCGACCAGACGCCCGCCGCGCAGCAGGCCATCCCGCTACCGGGTGCGGCGCAGGCAGGGGCGTATGACGACGGAGCGCAGGCCGCGGACCCGAACGATCCGTTCGCCCTGCCGCCTCCCCCCGCCTACGACACCGCTCAGGGCTACGCCGAGGCGAGCGCCGTTCCTACGGAGGACCCGTTCGCCCTGCCGCCTCCTCCCGCGGCCCCGGAGCAGGACCCGTTCGCCCTGCCTCCTCCTTCGGAAGATCCGTTCGCCCTGCCTCCGCCGCCGGCCAGCGAGCCCGCGCAGGATGCCTTCGCCCTGCCGCCGCCTCAGGACCAGGGCTTCTCCCTTCCGGAGATGGGGCCTCCCTCGGAGCCTCCGCCGGCGCAGGCCTTCTCCTTCCCGCCGCCTCCCGCGGCCTCGGAGCCGGACCCGTTCGCCGTGGACCTCTCGGAGCCGGCGCCCACCCCGGCGCCCGTGCCCGACCTCAGCCTGGACTTCGGCGATGCGCCCGCTCCGGCCGCCGCTCCGGCTCCTGCCCCCGCGCCCTCGCCCATCAACGTGGGCACGGACTTCGGGGACGTGAGCTTCGCGGACTCTCCGCCGGGCGGCGCCTCGGCTGACTCGCTCGAGTTCGACCCGACGGCCCCCACGAGCGGCCCGGCCGGGGACGACCTCGAGGTGGACCTCTCCGCGCCGCTGCCGCCTCCGCCCGCCGCGGGCCCCGCGGATGGCCTGGAGATGCTCAGCTTCATCGACGACGCCGCCAAGGACAGTGGCTCCAAGGGCGCGGCCAAGGTGAAGCGCTTCCACGTCCGCCGTCGCTCGGGCAAGGTCTTCGGCCCGTTCGAGGAGGGCGTCATCGTCAAGATGCTCGAGGAGGGACAGCTCCTGGGCAACGAGGACGTCTCCACCGACTCGGAGAACTGGACGCCCATCGGCACGGTGGCCTCCTTCGCCGCCGCCATCCAGAAGCTGATGGAGGGCCCCGCCTCCAAGACGGGTCTGCCGGCCGTCTCTCCCAGCGAGCCCGCGGCCCAGGCGGAGCAGAGCCCCGCGCCCAACCCCGCGGCCAGCGTGGAGCGCATGAAGCAGCTGTACGAAGGGCGCATGGCGAGCGTCGCGGTGGTGGACCGCAGCGGCGCCTACGAGAAGTGGCGCAAGCGCATGCCCTTCCTCATCTCCGGTGGCGCGGTGACGGTGCTGCTGCTCATCGGCGGCAGCTTCAGCTTCACCAAGTACGGCGCCTTCGGCATGCGCAAGCTCTTCCCGGCGCGCGTCTCGGAGGGCTCGCCCGACGCCGCGAAGGTCAAGACCGCCAGGGAGGAGCTGCTGAAGGACACCTTCAGCGGCTACCAGCAGGCGCGCAAGCTCACCGACGAGGTGCTCAAGACCAAGGAGTATCCGGAGGTCCGCGCCACGTGGTGCCAGGCCGTCTTCTACCTGCAGCGCCGCTACGCCGCCACCGAGACGAAGGACGAGACCACCTGCAAGAACAACCGCGAGGCCTTCGAGCTGCTCGGCCGCAAGAACATGGAGGCGCTCAAGGCCTTCGCGGGCTCCGCGCTGGCCCAGCGCCTGGCGGACGAGGTGCTCGCCGACCTGACCGAGGCCGCCAAGCGGGAGGAGAACGCCAGTGACGTGGAGCTGCACTTCCTGCTGGCCGAGGCCCAGGCCCTGAAGCGTCAGGACAAGGAGGCCCAGGGCACGCTCGAGAAGGCGCTCAAGGTGCGCAAGGACTCGGCCAAGGGCCAGCACATGCTCGGCAACCTCCACCGCGACAACGGCCGGGCCGAGCAGGCCGCCAAGGCGTACGAGGCCGCGCTGCAGGCCGACCCCACCCACGTCATCTCCGCGGTGGAGCTGGCCGCGGTGGAGCTGCTGCTGCTCAAGGGAGACCCGGACAAGGGCCTGGAGGCCGTGGGCCGCGCGCTGGACGAGAAGGCCCTGGCGGAGCTGGGGCCGGCGGAGATCGCCCGCGCCCGGAGCCTCAAGGGCGTGGCGCTCGCCGCGCAGTTCAAGTTCAAGGAGGCCGAGACGGAGCTGAAGGACGCCCTGGCCAAGGATCCGAAGTCGCTCTTCATCAGGACCCAGCTGGCCCGCGTGCTGCGCGCCAACCGGGACTTCGCCGCCGCCCTGCCCCTCTACGAGGCTGCCGCCAAGGAGGAGCCCGCCACCCTCGAGTACACGGAGGGCTACATCACCTCGCTGTTGATGCTGGGCAAGATGGGTGACGCGCTCAAGGCGGTGGAGGCGGCCAACGCCCGCTTCACCAACGACGCGCGCATCGCCCTGCTCTTCGGCCGCATCGACGACGCGCGAGACCAGATCGCCGCCGCCGAGGGCCACTACCAGCGCGCCATCAAGGCGGACTCCAAGCTCTTCGAGGCCAACCTCCACCTGGGCCGCTTCTACCTGCGCCTGCGCCGCAACGCCGAGGCCCGGGCCCAGCTGGAAGAGGCCGCCCAGAAGGCGCCCGACGACGCGGGCGTGCGCGCGGGCCTGGGTGAGCTGGCCCTCACGGAGAACAAGGTGGACCTGGCCGCGCAGGAGTTCGAGAAGTCCGCGCAGCTCAACCCCAGCCTCGCCGAGGCCTACCTCGGCCTGTCTCGCGTGGCGCTGCTCGCCGGCGACCTGGAGAAGGCCAGGCTCCACGCCAACAAGGCCCTGGAGCTGGATCCGCACCTGCTCAAGGACGGCCGCCTGCAGCGCGGCACGGTGCTGTGGCGCATCGGCCAGCTGGACGAGGCCGTCGCGGAGCTGGAGAAGGCCAAGGAGGAGGATCCCCGCTCGGTCACCATCCCCATCACCCTGGGCGCGGTGCTCTACGAGAAGGGGGACATGCCCAACGCGGAGAAGAACCTCAGCCTGGCGCTCACCCGCGAGCCCTCCAACCACGAGGCGCTCTACTACCTGGCCATGGTCAAGGCCAAGCGCGCGGAGTTCACCGGCGCCATCGAGCAGATGAAGCTCGCGGTGGACAAGGCCCCCAAGCGGCCCGACTACCACTACGCCCTCGGGGAGATCTACCGCAAGGACGAGCGCTTCGCCGAGGCCATCGAGGAGTGGAAGAAGACGATCGAGCTGGATCCGAAGAAGGCCGACGCCTACGAGGCGCTCGGGCGCGTCTACCTGGACACCGGCAAGATCGAGGACGCCATCACCTCCCTGGAGTCCGCCCTCACGGTGGACCCCAAGCGCAAGCGGGTGCTGGGCGCCATCGGCGACGCCTTCTTCAGCGCCGGCCGCTGGGACGAGGCCGTCAGGCGCTACGAGAAGGCGCTCAAGGAGGCCCCGGAG
This sequence comes from Hyalangium gracile, assembly GCF_020103725.1. NCBI lineage: Bacteria > Pseudomonadati > Myxococcota > Myxococcia > Myxococcales > Archangiaceae > Hyalangium > Hyalangium gracile. The sequence continues at coordinate 39,913 of NZ_JAHXBG010000039.1, forward strand.
CTCACCTACGTCTACTACAAGATCGGCCGCGCCTGGTCCGAGCGCGAGCAGCACACCCGGGCCATCGACTGGTACAAGAAGGCCATCGCCGCCGAGCCGGAGAACGCCATGGCGTACTACTACCTGGGCTTCTCCTATAAGGACCGGAACAAGAAGAAGGACGCCGTCGTCAACTTCCGCAAGTACCTGGAGCTCAAGCCCAACGCCGAGGACAAGCGGGAGATCGAGGACGAGATCGCCGCCCTCGAGTAGTCCTCCGGGGCCCGCGACGTCCGCTTCCGGGCGTCGCGGGTCAGCTCGCGCTTGCCGTACCCGTCCGGGCTGACTACAAGTCGCCCGCCATGCTGGATCTCCGTCACGTCGCCCAGAACTTCGATGCGGTTGTCGCCCGGCTGAAGACCCGGAGCGGCAACCTGGACCTTGGCCCCTTCCAGCGGCTCTTCACCGAGCGCCGGGAGCTCTACGTCGCGATGGAGGGCCTGTCGGCCCGCCGCAACACCGCCAACGACGAGATGAAGAAGAAGGCGAAGGAGGATCCCGCCGCGCTGGAAGCGCTGCGAGGCGACCTTCGCGCCGTCTCCCAGGAGATCAAGGAGAAGGAGGCCCGCCTCAAGGAGGTGGAGGAGGAGATCAACCGCATCCTGCTGTTGATTCCCAACATCCCCCACGAGTCGGTGCCCGTGGGCGCCAGCGAGCAGGACAACCAGGTGGTCCGCACCTGGGGCGACAAGCCCAACCTCCTGTTCGCGCCCAAGCAGCACTTCGAGATCGGCGAGAAGCTGGGCATGCTCGACTTCGAGCGGGCCGCCAAGGTGTCCGGCAGCCGCTTCACCTTCTACAAGTCGGCGCTGGCGCGGCTGGAGCGGGCGCTCGTCACCTTCATGATCGATGTGCACACGCAGAAGGGCTACACGGAGCTTCTGCCGCCCTACCTGGTGCTGCGCGAGACGATGATGGGCACCGGCCAGCTGCCCAAGTTCGAGGAGGACGCCTTCAAGACGAGCGGCGACCCCGAGCGCTTCCTCATCCCCACCGCAGAGGTGCCCGTCACCAACTACCACGCGGATGAGATCCTCGAGGGCGGCCAGCTCCCGCTGAAGTACTGCGCCTTCAGCCCCTGCTTCCGCGCCGAGGCGGGCGCCGCCGGCCGCGACACCCGCGGGCTCATCCGCCAGCACCAGTTCCACAAGGTGGAGCTGGTGAAGTTCGCCACCCCGGACACCAGCCTCCAGGAGCTGGAGGGCATGACGGACGACGCGTGCGACATCCTCCGGCGGCTCGGGCTGCACCACCGCGTGGTGCTCTTGTGCACCGGGGACATGGGCTTTGCCTCGCGCAAGACGTACGACATCGAGGTCTGGCTGCCGGGCCAGAACGCCTACCGGGAGATCTCCTCGTGCTCGGACTGCGGCGACTTCCAGTCCCGCCGGGCGAAGATCCGCTTCCGGGCCCAGAAGGGGGACAAGCCCCAGCTGCTCCACACCCTCAACGGCAGCGGCCTGGCCGTGGGGCGGACGAGCATCGCCATCCTCGAGAACTACCAGCGCGAGGACGGAAGCGTGGCCATCCCGGAGGCGTTGTGGCCCTACATGGGGGGCATGCGGGAGATCCGGCCACTGTGAGCCACATCCCCATTGCAATGAGCAATGGATGAGGTAGAAGGGCGGCCCCGCGCAGCATGGCGGGCCGCGCGGCAGGCAGTTCTGGAGGAGTGGCCGAGCGGCTGAAGGCAGCGGTCTTGAAAACCGCAGAGGGTGAAAGCTCTCCGTAGGTTCGAATCCTACCTCCTCCGCACTTTGTCCTTGTTTTCTGCAGTTCTTTGACAGAGAAGAGTTGGAGAGATGGCCGAGAGGCTGAAGGCACAGGTTTGCTAAACCTGCATACTGGGTAACCGGTATCGAGGGTTCGAATCCCTCTCTCTCCGCCACTTATCGTTGTAGCAGCGTTGGAAGACACGCTCCCTTAGCTCAGCTGGATAGAGCGTCGGACTACGAATCCGAAGGCCGGAGGTTCGAATCCTCCAGGGAGCGCCACCTTCCCCCCACGCTGCTTCTCTCCATGAGTGAAGACGACGCTTTCATGCAGCAGGCGCTTGCGCTGGCGCGGGAGGCGGCGGCACTCGGAGAGGTCCCTGTCGGCGCGGTGGCGGTGCACGATGGCAAGGTCATCGGCACTGGTTTCAACCGCCGCGAGGTGGACAAGAGTCCCCTGGCCCATGCGGAGCTGCTCGCGCTGGACGCGGCCTCCAAGGCCCTGGGCGCCTGGCGCCTGACGGGAGTCACCCTGTACGTGACGCTGGAGCCGTGCGCCATGTGCGCCGGCGCGCTGGTCCAGAGCCGGGTGACGCGGCTGGTGTTCGGGACGATGGATCCCAAGGCGGGAGCGGTGGGCTCGCTCTACAACCTGGCCGAGGAGCCGAGGCACAACCACCGGCTCCAGGTGACGAGTGGCATCCTGGCGGACGAAAGTCGTCTGCTACTCAAGGGCTTCTTCGAGCGACTGCGCGAGAAGAAGCGTGAAAAGTGAATACTGGAGAGCTGGCCGAGTGGTCGAAGGCACCTGACTCGAAATCAGGCGTACCGGCAACGGTACCGTAGGTTCGAATCCTACGCTCTCCGCTTGTAGCAGGTCCTTGGAGAGGTGGCCGAGCGGTTGAAGGCACACGCCTGGAACGCGTGCATACCTTAACGGGTATCGTGGGTTCGAATCCCACCCTCTCCGTAGGTGTTATTTTTGTGGTCGGGACAACGTGGGGACGTGAACCCCGCCAGGTCCGGAAGGAAGCAACGGTAGCGCACCTTCGCGTGTGTCCCGGCCGTTTCTCTCGTTGAAGAGCCGATGCCCCCTCTCGGGGCGTCGGCTCTTCGCTTTTGCGGGCGAGCGCTCCCCTGGCCAATCGTTTGTTTGTCCACCAGCCACCGGCTCGGCTAAGAGCAGCCCCACCGGAGGGATGCCATGCCAGACGTCATCGTGGTGGGAGCAGGCCATAACGGGCTGGTCGCCGCGGCCCTGCTCGCGCGCCGGGGCCTGAAGGTCACCGTGCTCGAAGAGAAAGAGGTGGTGGGCGGCGCGAGCAGGACGGAGTACCCGTTCCGCTCCGCGCCGAAGCTGGGCGTCTCCACGGGGGCGTACCTGCTGGGGCTCATGCCGCCGGAGCTCATGCGCGAGCTGGAGCTGGAGCTGCCCCTCAAGCGCAGGGATCCGCACTACTTCCTGCCCACGCTGGAGAAGCGCTACCTGCTGTTCGGCTCGAACGAGAAGGAGATGCGGACGCAGTTCCTGGCTTTCTTCTCCGAGGCGGACTGGAAGGCCAACCAGGCGATGAATGCCGAGCTGGCCGCCATGCGGGATGACCTGGCGCCGGCGTGGCTGCAGCCTCCCCTCTCGCTCGAGGAGACGGCCGAGCGCTTCATCCGCCCGGAGCTGCGCACGCACTTCATCCGCCTCTGCCGCGGCACGGCGCACGAGTACCTGGACCGGTTCGGCTTCGAGTCGGATCTGCTGAAAGCCATGTACGCGGTGACGGACGCCTTCTCGGGGCTGGACGCGGGCTACGACACGCCTGGCGCGGGCATGAACCTGCTGGTCCACAACATGTGCCGGCTGCCCGGCAGTGGCGGCACGTGGATGATCGTCGGTGGCGGCATGGGCACTGTCACCCAGTCGCTCGCGCGGCTGGTGCAGAAGCACGGCGGGGAGATCCGCACCCGGGCGAAGGTGGCCTCCATCCGCACGGACGGCGGCGTGGTGAAGGGCGTGGTGCTGGAGAGCGGCGAGGAGCTCTCCGCCAGCGTGGTGGTGTCCAACGCGGACCCGTTCCGCACCTTGAAGCTGGTGGAGGCCTCGGCGGTGCCGGCGGCCTATCGCCAGCGGGTGAACGGCATGGCCACGCAGGGCACCACCCTCAAGGTGAACCTGTGCCTGAAGGGGCTGCCCACCTTCACCTGCCTGCCCGAGGATCGGGGACAGTTCGGCCCCACCATCCACCTGCTGCCGCAGGAGGACGTACTCGAGTCGCTCGCGAAGGCGTACGCGGACACCAAGGCCGGGAAGCTGGCCGAGTTCCCCTCCATGGAGTGGTACTTCCATACGCCCATCGATCCCAGCCTCCGGGACGAGCAGGGGCACCACAACTCCGCCCTCTTCGTGCAGTGGGTGCCCTACCAGCCCAAGGGCTCCACCTGGGAGAAGGAGGAGTCGCGCTACGTGCAGCACCTGCTGTCCATCTGCGACCGCTTCGCCCCGGGCACGAGCGATCTCGTGGTGGAGACGTTCGCCCTGCCCCCGCCGAAGATCGAGTCCCACTTCGGCATCACGCACGGCCACATCCACCACGTGGACAACAAGCTCGGCTTCAACGAGCGGCTCCCGTACGAGACGCCCGTCCAGGGGCTCTACTTCTGCAGCGCGGGGTGCCATCCGGCCGGCAGCGTCATCGGCGCGGCGGGGCACAATGCCGCGGGAGTGGTGCTCAAGGCGCTCGGGCGCTGAGGCGACCGAGCGCGCGGGGCCTCCACCGTGTCAGCGGACCTCGGTGGGGGCCGGCAGCTGCTCGAGCTTCGCGATGCGCTGCTTGAGCTCGGCGAGCTCGGCGAGGCGGTCCGGCCCGGCGTTGGAGGTGAAGTCCGGGTTGCGGATCCACCAGTCCATGCCCATCTCGCGCGCCTTGTCCACCGAGGCGACCATCAGCCGGATCTGGATGGTGAGCAGCTCGATGTCCACGAGCTTCACCTTGATGTCGCCCGCGATGATGATCCCCTTGTCGAGGACCCGCTCGAGGATGTCGGCCAGGTTGCTGTGCCCGGTGGAGTTGGCAACCCTTCGAGAGCGCTCGATCATACCTCACCTCGCGGAGCGCTCTCGTCGAACAGGTTTCCCAGGGGCCCCAGATCGAGGTTGAGGCTCTCGACACCGAAGTGCTTCATCAGCTGCTGCATGTGCTCCTCGAGCCGCATGAGCGTCGTGCCCAGGCGCTCGACCTGCGCCTCGCTCAGGCTGCCGCCCTCGATGCGCCGCAGGGCCTGCTTCTCCATCAGCCGGCGGACGAACTCCACGAGCGAGAGGACCAGCTGGGTCAGCCCTCGCTCGATCTTGTCCGGGGTGACGTTGATGCGGCTCGGCAGCCTGGCCTGGGGGGGCTCGGCGGACTCCGCGAACGCCTCCAGCTCTTCCGCGCTGCCTCGAATCTCTCCGTAGTTCATGTTCCTTCTCCCTCGAGCTGGGTGGTGGGGAGCCGCGGAGTGGGCGCCTCGTGCTCCCACTTGCGCATCGTCTCCACCGAGGTGACGACGACGTTGAGCCCCAGGTAGATCAGGTCCACATCCGCGATGGAGATGAGGACATCCCCCGCGATCACGACGCCTTTGTTGAGCACCCGGTCCAGCGTCTCGCACAGGCTGACGCGCTGGTGGCGAGAGGCCGGGCTCCGCCGCGCGCTGACGGGACGCGCGGGGCGTGCTCTCGACTGAGGGCTAAGCGGCATGGCTGGCCTGGCCCTTCTTGTACTCCTCGATCTGCTCGAGCCGCTCCACCAGCTCGGCCTCACGCTTCGCGAAGTCCTCCTCGGAGACCGCCCCGGCCTCGAGCCGGGCGTAGAGCTCCATGAGCTCGGTCTTCACCGCCTCGTCGTCGAAGATCTCCTTCTCGGCGCGGTCGGCGATCTCCTCGAAGACACGAACCAGTCCCCGGAATGGCATCGAAAGAATTCCCATGACGTGCCTACCTCAGGCAGCAACCTGCTGCAGATCGAGATCGATGAAGTTGAAGGGCGCCCACGGGCCGTTGAAGTCGAAGACGTAGTGGGCGGGGAAGGTGTTGGCGACCTCGTAGACCCGCGCCTCGAACTTCTGAAGGTCCTCGCGCTTCACCAGAAAGGCGACGTCCATCACCGTCTGCTCGTTCCTGGGCGGGTTCACCTTCGACTCGACGACGCTGGCCTGGAACAGCTCGAGCACGCGCTCCGTCTGCGCCTCGCGCTCCTTGTTCAACCGATCCTCGAACATCCGCCCGAGCTCGATCTTCTCGGGCTGGGTGGGCTCCGCTCCGCCTCCGAAGAGCCTGTCCCTCATGGCGGCCAGCTCGGGATCGAGGCTCGCGATGTGCTCGAAGATGTTGTCCACGCCCCACTTGATCTTGAGCCCCATCTCCACCGAGCCCTGTACCCGCTCGAGCTGAGCCCGGATCTCCGTGCGGTTGCGGCGCAGCAGCCGGACGATGTCCTTCTCGCTCCTGGCGACGTGGCCGAAGGTCATCGGGATGACGGTCACCGTCTTCATGACTTCACGGATGACCTTGTTGTGAGGCTCCAGGTTCTTGCGCAGCGGGAGGATCTTCCCGCTCACGGCGTAGTCCGAGACGACCGCCGCCAGCGAGTCCACGCGTACCGTGTAGACGCGCCCCGGCTTTCCCTCGTGCGGCAGCCCGATCTCTCCGAACTCTACCGTCTCGGCCTCGGGGGCCGGGATGACTCCATACAGATAACGTCCCGTCACGGACATGGTCTTCTCGCTCTCATGTAGGGCCTCACCTGTGACGGGAGGCCAGTGGAATGAACCTCGTGCCCGCTCAGTACCGGAGCGTGCGGCGCTTCTCGTTCGTCTGAGCCTTCTCTTCCGCGGGCGCCCCGCGGCCGCTCTCGTCGCCAGCGGCCAGGCTCGTGACGCCCAGCACCTGCTGATGCTTGCGGATCAACGCCTCCACCTCGGCCAGGCGCGCGTCGAGGTTCGCGATCCGCGTCATGGCGGCCTTCCGCTCCTGCATCCGCCGGGAGCGCTCCAGCTCCAGGGAGGCGATCTGGAACTGGTGGACGTGCCGCTCGCCGGAGTGAACGCCGCTGCCACGGATGGCGGCGATGGTCTTGATCTCCGTGGCACCCTTGGCGCGAATGCCCATGGCTAGGCCTCCTGGGGGGCGGCGAGGGGGATGGGGGTGGGCACGGCCTGCAGCTCCGTGCGGGGCCCGCGGCGGCGCGCGTACCGGGCCACGAGCTCCTCCACGGGGTTCGCTCCCGGGCCCGTCTTGATGGCGAAGCCGCTGAGCACGTCGCCGCACACGTCCATGAACATCGGCTCATCCGCGTAGGCGTGGGCCCTCGTCTGGGCGAGCACCCGGGCGATCATGATGCAGGCGCGCAGGCTCGGGCTCTGCTTGGTGAGGGCCATCCCGCGCAGCGCGCGGACGATGTCGACGATCACCTCCGCCTCCTCGAGCGGAATTCCAGAGCGGGACTGGGTGATGCGCGCCTCGGTGTCGCGGTCGCAGTAGTCCACCTTGATGGTGATGAGCCGGTCCATCAGCGCGTCCTGCGTGCGGTGTACGCCCGCGTACTCCTCGGGGTTGGAGGTGAAGATGGCGCGGAACTCGGGGTGGACCTCGAGGTACTCGTCGCCCTGGGGGCCGCGCATGGGCAGCGCCAGGAGTCGCTCCTCGAGCACCGAGAGCAGGCCGTTGTTCGCCTCGGGCCGCGAGCGGGTGAACTCGTCGTAGACCAGCGTGTCGCCCGTCTTGCAGGCCTGGGTGAGCCGGTTGTCGGCCCAGAGGGTGGTCGTCTGCTCCTCGGTCCTCACCACCGAGTGGATGAAGTTGTCGACGACCTTGCTCTTGCGGAACCCGTAGTCGCTGCCGATGAGATCGCTCGAGCCCCGCGCGTCGTCCCCGTGCATCAGGGTCATCGTGCGGCCGCGGAGCGCCGCCACATGGAGCGCCAGCGTCGTCTTCCCGGTGCCCGCCGGCCCCGAGAAGTGGACGGGATATCCCGCCTGGAGATAGGCCAGCGCCCGGTCCGCGATGCGCCTCACGTGGGGCGTCAGGACGAAGTTCTCGCTGGCCTCCGCCTGCATGGTGTCTGGGGTCCGAACCTCGGCCAGCGCCGCCTGGCCACTCCTCTTTCCTTCCCTGCTCATTGGATGCTCCTTTCAGGCAAGACAGCCTCGGCATGCGCCAGCATCACGCCGAGGCTGCAGTTCATGGGGTGAATGGGCGGGCGGCCTTCGAGCCGACCTACCCGGCGCGGAAAGACTCGCTCGCGCTCCGGAATTCGTGGTTCATCTCCTGCAGATCCTCGGCCCGCTCCTTGCGCTTCATCTCGAAGCGATCCAGCAGGGAGTGGACGCGGGAGCGCAGCCTGCTCATGAACTGGCGCCGGCGATCCGCCTCGCGCGCGGCCCGCTCGCGGCGCTGAGCCTCGGCATCGTTCTGGTGCTTCCGAAAGCCCGCGAGCATCGTCGAGGTGTGCTTGCAGGAGTTGCTGATGAACTCGGAGCGGCGCTGGGCCTTCTCATCGAGCTGGTGCCTGAGGGCACTCATTGCCTCGGGGGTGAAGCTATTGAAATGCGCGGTCATGGGCTTTCTCCTCTCTCGTCTCTGGGGTGCTCGAGCCTCCTGGCCCTGAAGGGCCGACAGGCTTTCACTTCCTACAAACCGCTCTCCCGGGGCGGTAAACGACTCACGCCCCGGGAAGCGGAACTCACTCATCAACATCCACCTTCATCACGGGGTGGGGGCCGCCGCGGTCGACGTCAGGCCGATGGCCTCGGCGTACTTGAGGTACGTCTCGACCGAGGCCACGACCACGCGAGCCTCGATGGAGAGCAGCTCGATGCCGACGAGCGACACCTTCGCCCAGGCATCGATCACGATGCCCTTGTCCAGGATGCGATCAACCACTTCCGCCAGGCTCGAGGAGTCCGTCGACTTCATCACCTTTGCCATTGTCATTACCTCCGTATTTGGGCCGCTTCGTGCGGCTTGCTGATGTGTCTAGCAAGGCGGGTGCCACGGTTTCGGAGGCGCCTGGCGCGCTCGAATGCACGTGCTTTCGTACGGTGGATCTCCAAGAGGATCACGAGCGCTCCCTTCGAGAGGCGCCTGCCCTATCGATATATGCAAGCTTTCGCATGGCGCTTCCGCGGGCAGGAATCGGCTTCCCTTTGGAGCAACCAGAAGGGCGTTGCGAAATCCCACGCCGTCGAGGAAGACCGCAACACACCCGAGCCCAGCCTGCCGTTGCGGCCCCGTGGCCCCTCGCGGACAGCCCCTGCCCCCGGGGAAAGGGCTTCCCCTTTGATCATCTACCCCTCTCCCACCTCATGAGCGGCGCTGGCGCGGGGCTTGCTATTCCTTTCAGCGAGGAGGAAGCATGGCACCCAAACGAAAACCAGAGTCGGGCCCGATCGATGTTGGACTAGGTGGGATGTTCCGCAGCCTCGGCGGCTTCATGGAGCTGCTCTCCGAGCTGGCCGAGAAGAGCGGCGGAGAGTTCACTCACTCCGAGGAGCTCGGCGACGACAAGAAAGGCGTCAAGGCGGTGTATGGCTTCTCCGTTCGCGTAGGCGGCGGAGGCAAGCCAATCGTCGAGAAGTTCGGGAACGTCCAGGACGATGGCAAGGGCCCCGTGGTGGAAGAGGTCCGCGAGCCCATGGTGGATCAGTTCGACGAGGGGGAGCACCTGCTCATCGTCGCCGAGCTGCCCGGGGTGGACACCCAGGACATCCACTTCGAGCTCAAGGAGGATGTGCTCCTGCTGAGCGCCACTCGAGGTGAGCGCAAATACCGCAAGGAAGTGCTGCTCTCGGCGCCCGTCCAGGCCCAGGCGGCCACCTCTTCCTATCGCAACGGTGTCTTCGAGCTGAAGCTGCCGAAGGCTCGATAGCCTTTGGAGCCCCAGGGGGTAGCCATGCAAGCCACGAAGTCCGGACAATTAGGTCTCTATGCCGTGGTAGCTGCCGATCAGGCGCTCGCCGCGCGGGCCCGGTTGCGAGGCCTTCGGTGGGTCACCCGAGGCCCCCTCACGGCCATCGTTGGCAAGCCCGAGAGCGAGAGCCAGCGTGCCGCGCTGCGGCACGATCGTATCGTCGGGAAGGCACTCGCCGCCTGTGGCGCGGTGGTGCCTTTCCGGCTGGGCGTCGTGCTCCGCTCCCAGGAGGAGCTGCACCGCGTGCTGACCGCCAACGAGGAAGTGCTGTGCCAGTACCTCGCACGCTTCCATGGCCGGGTCGAGATGGCGCTCAAGGTGAAACTACCAGAGCTCCTCGCTGGCGGGCTCTCTCAGCTCCCCTTCAGCCTCGAGGGGCTCCGCGCGCTGGCTCCCGACAGCCAGTCCCGACGGGAGTCCATGAAGCGGACCCTGACCGGGCAGATGTTCGACGGCTGTTACCTGATCTCGCGTCGGGACGTGGACAGCTTCTGGGCGGCCACCGACCAGATCCGGCAGGCGTTTCCCTCGCTCCTCATGCTCGGCAGCGGCCCCTGGGCGCCCTACAGCTTCTGTGATTTCACCCTCGCCCCCGCCGCGGGCGACAGGGTCCTCCTCGATGAGCACAAGGAGAGAGCGTGCGCACGCTGATCCACGTTCCCATCCTCCACTCGGAGGTAGACCTCGGCAGCCTGGCGGAAGAGCTGCGCCGGCGCTTCCAGGAGTCCTTCGGGGCCAGCGCGTGGTCCAAGCGCGTGGCCTCGGTGGACTCCATGTGGAACAGCCTCCGGACGACGCTCCTCGAGCTGCCCATCCCCTGGGAGAAGACCCGGCTCTACCAGGACGGGCTCCCCGTCTGCGACCGGGAGCGCGACATCGTCCAGGTGCTGGCGTCCAAGGGCAGCCAGAACCACCGCCTCCTGCTGGAGCTGATGGAGCGGGGCGCCACGCTCATGGGCACCGAGAGCCCGGAGCTGCTGGTGAAGGAATACCGCCGCGGGCAGCAGCTGGTGGAGGCCGCCCGGCAGAGCCCCTCGGAGACGGATGTCCGGAACTTCAAGAACGAGGGCGAGGCGCTGCTGCGCGAGCGGGACAGGTTCATCGCCCGGCGCATCGGCTCGACGCTCCGGGATGACGAGACGGGGCTGCTCTTCCTCGGGCTGCTCCACCGGGTGGATGACTTCCTCGACCCGAACATCGCGTTTCGCCACCTGATTCACCACCTCCCGCGCAGGGAAGCTTCCTGACGGCAACGGAAAGAGCGGTAAGCAATGACGGCTGAAGCCAAGAAGAGAGAGAGCCAGGACGCGGGCACGTCACTCCGAGTCGCGGAGGCCCTGGCCAAGGATGTAGGTCGAGGCGTCGCGCGGCTCGACCCCAAGGACCTGGCCCTCCTGGGCGCGGAGGTCGGTGACATCATCCTGATCACGGGCGAGCGCACCACGGTCGCCAAGGCCATGCCCGCCTTCAGCGACATGCGAGGCAAGGGGCTGCTGCAGATCGACGGCATCACCCGCGGCAACGCCAAGGTCGGGCTCGACCAGCGGGTGAGGATCTCGAAGGTCCCCCATGCGCCCGCGACGAAGATCGTCCTGCGTCCGGTAGGCGGCGCGCCGTCCCTCAAGCGCAACAGCGACTCGCGCTATGTCGTGCGGCTGCTCGAGGGCCTGCCGGTCATCGCGGGGGACCGGGTGCGAGTCACCCTGTTCGGCTCGCGCTATCAGGACTTCGAGGTCGTCAGCACCTCTCCCAGGGAGGGGTGCGCCGTCGTCCATGCCCAGACGCAGATCACGCTCGAGGAGCAGACGGAGCGGGGCACCAAGTCGACGGGCATCTCCTATGAGGACGTGGGAGGCCTGCGCAAGGAGATCCGGCGCGTGCGAGAGATGATCGAGCTGCCGCTGCGCTATCCGCAGATCTTCGAGCGGCTCGGGATCGACGCGCCGAAGGGCGTGCTCCTCTATGGCCCTCCGGGGACCGGCAAGACGCTGCTGGCCCGCGCCGTGGCCCACGAGACGGAGGCGGCCTTCATCACCGTGAGCGGCCCGGAGGTCATCCACAAGTTCTACGGCGAGAGCGAGGCCAAGCTCCGGGAGATCTTCGAGCAGGCCCGCAAGAAGTCTCCCTGCATCATCTTCCTGGACGAGCTGGACGCCATCGCCCCCAAGCGGGAGAACGTGCAGGGCGAGGTGGAGAAGCGCGTCGTCGCCCAGCTCCTGGCGCTGATGGACGGCCTCGAGTCCCGCGGGCAGATCATCGTCATCGGCGCCACCAACCTGCCCAACTCCCTGGACCCGGCGCTGCGGCGCCCCGGCCGCTTCGATCGCGAGATCGAGATTGGCATCCCGGACGCCATCTCTCGCAAGGAGATCCTGGAGATCCACACCCGCGGCATGCCGCTGGCGGAGGACGTGAACCTCGAGCGGCTGGCGGCCATCACCCACGCCTTCGTGGGCGCGGACCTGGAGGCGCTGTGCCGCGAGGCGGCCATGACCACGCTCCGCGGCGTCATGCCGGAGATCGACTTCGCCAACAAGGAGCTGCCCTACGAGGTGCTGCTCTCGCTCAAGGTGACGATGGATCACTTCCTCTCGGCGCTGGCCGAGGTCGAGCCCTCGGGCGTACGCGAGGTCTTCGTGGAGGTGCCCGACGTCAAGTGGGACCAGGTGGGCGGGCTGGACTCCATCAAGCGCGAGCTGCGTGAGGCCGTCGAGTGGCCGCTCCAGTACGCGGACCTGTTCAGCCACGCGGGCATCCGCCCGGCGAAGGGCATCCTGCTCTACGGGCCGCCCGGGACGGGCAAGACGCTGCTGGCCAAGGCCGTGGCGTCGCAGAGCGGCGTCAACTTCATCACCGTCAAGGGGCCCGCGCTGATCTCCAAGTACGTGGGCGAGAGCGAGCGGGCGGTCCGCGAGGTCTTCAAGAAGGCGCGCCAGGCGGTGCCCTGCATCCTCTTCTTCGACGAGATCGACTCGCTGGCCCCCGTGCGCGAAGCGGAGGCGGGGGACTCCGGCGTCTCGCAGCGGGTGATCAGCCAGCTGCTCACCGAGATGGATGGCGTCGAGGAGCTCAAGGGCGTGCTCGTCATCGCCGCGACGAACCGCCGGGACATGCTGGATCCCGCGCTGCTGCGCCCGGGCCGCTTCGATCTCCACCTGGAGGTGCCGAACCCGGACACGGCAGGACGGGGGAGGATCTTCGAGGTCCACCTCAAGGGCAAGCCCGTGGCCCCCGACGTCGACATCGCCGAGCTGGCGAAGCAGACGCAGGGGTGCTCGGGCGCGGAGATCGAGATGGTGTGTCACCGCGCCGCCCTGCTGGCCGTGCGTGAGTTCATCTCGGCTCACGGCAAGGAGGGCTCGCCCTCGAAGATGAAGATCACCCGCGAGAAGTTCGAGGCCGCGATCGCCGAGATCGCTCGCTGAGCAGGAGCAATTCCATGGAAACCGAAGCCCGTGGTGAGCACGTATTGTACCTCTATGGGGTCATCCCCGCGGGGCAGCCCATTCCCGTGAGCGAAGCCGCCGCGCTCCAGGCCGTCCCCTTCTCCAACCTCGTCGCGCTCGTCGAGCCCGTCTCCGCGACCGAGTTCTCCTCCCAGGCGCTCAAGGAGAAGCTCCAGCGCATCGACTGGGTCTCCTTGCTCGCGCAGAAGCACACCGCCGTGCTGGACGAGGTCATGCAGCATGGCTCCGTCGTCCCGGCCCGCCTCTGCACGCTCTTCAGCAGCGCCCAGATGCTCCAGAGCTCGCTCGTCCAGAACGAGGAGCGGTTCCAGGACAAGCTGGAGCGGGTCCGGGATCGCCAGGAGTGGGGCTTCAAGGTCTTCTGCGACAAGGCGAAGCTCGAGGCCGCCCTCGCCGTGAGCGAGCCCGAGCTGCGGCAGCTCGAGGCCGCCGCGGCCAGGGCGAGCCCCGGCCAGGCGTATGTCCTCCGCAAGAAGCGCGAGGCCCGCCTGGCGGAGCTCTGCCAGCTGCGGCGCGATGAGGTCTCCGACGAGGTGCTCGACGTCCTGGAGGCCCAGGCCGCGGACACCCGAATGCGGCCGCTCCTGTCGGAGGCCACGAGCGGACGAAGCGAGGCCATGACGCTCAATGTCGCCATTCTCATTGACAACACCGGCGCATCGGCGCTGATTGCCGCCGCGCAGGAGCTGGCCTCGCTCTTCGGCGACGAGGGCTTCATCTTCGATCCGACGGGCCCCTGGCCGCCGTACAGCTTCTGCAGTGACGAGGAGCCGGACGAGTTCGAAGAGGTGTAGTCCGCCCCTCCCGCGCATGCGGGGCCCGCCGTCATGCCTCGGTCGAGCGGGAGGCCCCTCGGTGAAGGCTCCAGACACGCTAGTATGTCGACCCATGCCGAGGCGACACATGCCGCGCCTGTTCGTGATGCTGGTGGGAATCATCGCGCCAGGACTCGTCTCCTTTCCCGAATTCGCCTTCGCGGGCTCCCCTCCGGCGACAGGTGATGCGTCGCTCTCTCCGCAAGCCCTCGAGCGGCTCCAGTTCCTGGTGGGAGTCCTGGGAACCGAGCGCGAGTTCTGTGACATGGACGACTGCAACGAGGGGCCCTCGCTCCGGGAGCGACAGGACGCGGCCATCGCGGACCTGGCTGGCTTCGGACCCGCCATCGTCCCCATCCTCAAACCCTACTGGAAGTACGAGAACTCCAGGCTCCGTGCGAACCTGCTCCGGGTCTTCGCCCGCATTGGAGATGCCGCCTCGCGGCAGATGATTTTCTCCATGCTCTCGTCCCGGGACTACCATGTGCGCCAGGGCGCCATCGAGAGTCTGGCCTCCCTGGATCCTCTCCCCGCGGATGCCGTGCCCCGCCTCATGCGGCTCCTGGAAGAGGAGGACTTCGCCGGCACCGCGCTGGAGCAGTTGGTCCGACTGGCTCCCGCCCAGAAGCCCGCCACCCAGCAGACCCTGGCGAAGAAGCTCCGCGCGATGATCCAGTCCAATAAGAGCGGGAAGAGCTACGAGGCGGTGAAGGCGCTCGGCGCGCTCCCTCCAGACTTTCCCGATGCCACCCCGATGCTCCTGCTGGCCCTCCAACATCCCGATGCCCTGCTCCAGGTGGAGGCGGCGAAGCTCCTCACCCTTCGGAACGCTCACACGGACACGGTGGTGTCGACGCTCCAGAAGCTCACCCAGAACCCTGACGCCCATGCCCGTGCCATGGCGATCTCCCAGCTGGGCGAGTTCGACGCGTCCCTGGCGCGCCCCCACCTTCCCACCGCGCGCTCCATCCTGGCCGACCCGAAAGCCCAGAGCGCGCACTTCCTGGCGTTCCAGTTCCTGGCCCGGTGGGGAACGCCGGAGGACGGGAGGCTCCTGGTCGAGCTCGTGAACTCGCAAGCCGACGCGTACCAACGCCAGCTGCTCATCAACGGCCTCATGCAGGTGAAGGAACCAGGGCCCGAGGTCATCTCCCTCCTGGGCACCCTCCTTCGTGCGTACTCCGAGGACAGGAACCGCCCGAGGATGAGCAGGAAGAACCGCCCCGCGGGGAATGAGCCGCGCACGAAGATCGCCCAGGCGTTGGGGACCATGGGCCACCCCGGGACGGTGGAGCTGCTCCGCGCGCTCGAGCGTGAGCACGATGAGAAGCTCCCGGTCGCGAAGGCGGCGCTGATCGGGCTCCAGGGACCCGTCAAGGATGCTCCGGAGGAGATCGTCCCGCTGCTCCTCGACCGCGCCCACCGGGACAAGGACGAGGTCCTCGACGCCGAGATCGTCCAGACGCTGGCCCATGGAGGGCCGCGCGCCGTGCAGCTCACGCAGGAGTGGTCCACCCGAGGCCCCGAACGGCGCAAGCGCCTGCTGGCCAAGCTCCAGGAGACCGCGCGGTAATGAGCCCTCCTCCCGTTCCCAGGACCCAGGCCGCGAAGCAGGAGCAGTATGTCCTCGAGCAGGTCAGCGTGGAGCTGACCCGTCCCTGGGTGCTGCTTTCGGTGCTGCTGGTGCTGGTGCTGCTCTCCCTCCTCGCCTGGCGATGGGTCCGCCGGCTGCCGCGCGAGGCCCGCTCCACCCCGCTGTGGCGCTACGGCCTTTATGCCCTGCTCCTCGCCGGAGGCATCGCCGTCACCCTGGGCCTGCCAACGAGCTCGCGCAAGCCAGCGCCCCAGGCAGTGCCCGCGAGTGAGCCAACCGTCACGAAGGCTCCGCCCTCTCCCCCGCCGCTCCCCGTTCCCTTCTCGGGAGAGCTCTTCCGCAAGCTGACCTGGGCTCCCTGGATCGACGTCGAGTGCGAGCGCCAGGGCAAGACGGACGCCAACTGTTGGCCCTGGGTCTTCTACCCGGAGGGGGTCTACGGCCGCTCCATCCACCCGAACGCGCTGAAGCGCAGCCGCCACGACTCCTATGCGAAGTCCTGGGATGTCCGCGCCTCGAGCGACACCTCCGGCGTCATCGCCACGGAGGAAGGCAACCTGATGCCCTTCGAGCTGCAGGGCGCGGACCAGATGCTCCTCGCCGGCCGTCCCTTCCGCCGGGCCGAGGAGCCACTGGAGGGGGCCGAGAAGGCCCCCCTGCGCAAGACACATGTCGCCCCGCTCCCCATCCTCAGAGGCTACGAGCAGCTGGTGAGCACACCGTGGCTCAAGGTGAACCCCTTCGATCTCGACACGCAGCCAGAGTCCATCACCTTCCTCCCGGAGGGCCGCTTCAAGGCCTCGTACCGCCAGGGGAGCTGTGTCCACGAAGGCCCGCTCAAGGTCGAGGCGAAGAAGTTCTTCATCGAGTGGGGCACCAACCCCTGCACCGGGGGCGCACAGCGGCCGCCCCGGTTCGTCAGTGACGATCATCCCAACTGGTTCCTCGGTGAGTGGCTGTTCCTGGAGGATCTCTACCGGCCCGAGAAGGCTCCCGCCTCACCACCCATGGCCCTCGTCGGCGACCCCAAATGGGGCCTGTTCCTCAAGGGTCAGCTCTCGGCCGAGCTCCGCAAGGGCGTGCCCAATGAACTCGTGCTCAGCCTGCTGAGCACGCGCAGCCAGGGAAACCTTCAGCTCGGCGAGCTGTGGGTCTGGCTGAGGGAGGCTCCCTCCCAGGGCGGCGAGCCCAGACCGCGCAAGGAGCAGGTCCTCTTCTCGAAGAACCTGAACGCCCAGCCCGCCGACAAGGTCGTCCAGGAACTCTCCGAGCGCGCCACCTTCACTCCCGAGTTCAGTGGCCCCGCCGAGCTGGAGTTCGAGCTCCAGATCACCAACCCACCCTGGGAGTGGAGGAAGCGGCTCCACCGTGTCCACCCCGCCAGGGTCGGCGAGTAGCCCCCCCCGCCTTGTCACCCGACTGCTCTCCTCTGTATGAAGGGCCCCATGCTCCTTCCCCTGCTCCTCGTCCTCGCGGCGGCTCCCGCTGCCCCAGCCGCCGCCTCATCGGAACTCGAGCCGGCCTACCTCGCCTTCGCCCAGCAGATGGAGCAGGGCATCACCGACGGCCAAGGCCAGGTGATCGACTCGAATGTCGACATGGATCAGCTCTTCGCGCGCATCTCGAAGGGCATCCCCGCGCCCAAGGAGTTTGCCGACAGCTTCAAGGAGGGCATGCGCCGGCAGGGCATGCAGTTCGGCAAGCAGATCGTCGCGCTCCGCGGTGAGAACGCCGCCTTCCGCCTCCTCAATGCCCGCACGGAGGGCGGTGTCCCTCGCGCCCTCTACCGCTCCTCTTCCGATGCGGGGCTGAACTACCTGGACTTCGAGCTGGCCCGCAACGCCAAGGGCGAGGTGATCATCGTCGACATCTACACCTTCATCTCGGGTGAGAACTTCAGCGAGACGGCGCGGCGCATGTACATCGCCGCCCTGGCCGACGCGCAGAAGGGCATCCTCGACAAGCTGATGGGCAAGGAGCAGGAGTTCCTCAAGGAGCTGCCCAAGATGCAGAAGATGCAGCAGCTCTTCCTGGAGAAGAAGTACCCGGAGGTGCTCGACACCTTCGCGAAGATGGGCGCCTCCATGCGTCAGCACAAGCCGGTGCTGCTCATCCGCATGTCCGCCGCGGAGAAGGTCAGCGAGGCCGAGTACCAGAAGTCCATCGCCGAGTTCGAGAAGGCCTACCCGGGCGATCCCTCGCTGGACCTCGTCTCCATTGACGGCCACCTGCTGCGCAAGGACTACCCCGCCGTGCTGAAGACCATCGACCGGCTCAACCGGCGGGTGAAGGACCCCTACCTCCCGTTCCTCAGCGCCAGCGTCCTGCTCGACAAGGGCGACACCGCCGAGGCCAAGAAGTACTTCGAGGAGGCCATCCGCACCGATGTCCACTACAACGACGCCTGGTTCGCCCTCATCGGCCTTTCACTGCAGGAGAAGGCCTACGCGGACACGGCCAGCCTGCTCACCCGCTTCGAGAAGGACGGGGGCGCGGAACTCTCGGATCTCACCGGCATCAAGGAGTACGAGGGCTTCGTGAAGTCGCCCGAGGGCAAGGCCTGGCTCAAGAAGCGCAAGCAGAAGAAGCTCTGAGCACGGACCAAGTCCCGTTTTCTCCTGACTCACCGAATCAGACTGTCGTGCGCGGCACCTCCCTCGCCCTCGTCTCACGGGGCGAGGCAGTTGCGCATGGATCCTCGAAGCCAGCGTGTTTAGATAGGCGCCCCCATGAGCTACCTCGTCCTCGCACGCAAATGGCGCCCGCAGACCTTCGATGACATGACCGGACAGGAGCACATCGTCCGGACCATCGCGAACGCCATCAAGATGAACCGCGTGGCGCACGCCTACCTGTTCTGTGGGCCGCGCGGCGTGGGCAAGACGACGGCCGCCCGCCTGCTCGCCAAGGCGCTCAACTGTGAGCAGGGCCCCACCGCCACTCCCTGCGGCACCTGCCGGGCCTGCACCGAGATCGCCGCCGGCACCTCCGTGGACGTGGCCGAGATCGACGGTGCCTCCAACAACGGCGTCGAGAACGTCCGCGAGATTCGCGAGAACGCCAAGTACCTGCCGCAGCGGGACAGGCACAAGATCTACATCATCGACGAGGTGCACATGCTCTCGGGGGCCGCGTTCAACGCGCTCCTGAAGACGCTCGAGGAGCCGCCCGGGCACGTGAAGTTCATCTTCGCCACCACCGAGGCCCACAAGCTCCCGGACACCATCCTCTCGCGCTGCCAGCGGCACAACTTCCGCCGCATCCCCGCCGCGCGCATGCTCCAGCGCCTCAAGCAGATCTCCGACGCCGAGGGCGCTGGCATCTCCGACCGCTCGCTGTCGCTCGTGGTGCGCCAGTCCGAGGGCGGCATGCGCGACGCGCTCAGCCTGATGGACCAGATCCTCGCCTCGTGCGGCCCCAACCCCACCGACGAGGCGGTGGCCGACGCCATGGGCGCCATCGACCGCACCATGGTGCAGGAGTTCGCCGAGGCGCTCGTCCGCAAGGACGCGAAGAAGGTGCTCTCGCGCGTGGAGGAGGTCTTCAACCGCGGCCTGGACCTGAAGCGGCTCGCGGAGGAATTGGCGCTCCAGCTGCGCCACCTCTTCGTCACCAAGGCCGTGGGCGAGGCGCCCTCCGAGCTCGCCGAGTCCGAGCAGAAGGCGCTCCAGGCGCTGGCCCAGGAGGCGGACTCCGCCCAGCTCGCGCGGCTGTTCGACATCGTCCACGGCTGCGTGTGGGACGTGTCCCGCGCCGCCCAGCCGCGGCTGGCCCTGGAGATGGCGCTGCTCAAGGCCATCCAGCTCTCGCCGGCCAGCAGCATCCCGGACCTGCTCGCCAAGGTGGATCGGCTCGCCCAGGGCCTCAGTGGTGGAGAGGGAGCCGCGAAGTCCCAGCCCGGAGCGCCGGGAGGTCGCTCCGGTTCCGCGAACTTTCGCGTCTGAGCGCCCCGCTCCCGCCGAAGCCGCTCGTCCTGCTCCCGTCCCGGCCCCTCAGCCCGCGCCCGCGCCCGCGCCCGCGCCTTCGAACGGGAACGGCCACGGTCCCTCCGCCCCCGCGCCCGCTCCCCGCCCTTGGGAGGCTGCTCGGAACGGAGGGCCCGCACCCGTTGCCGTCTCGCGCCCGCCGGAGGCCCCTCCGAGGCCGGAGGCTGGCACACCCGTCGGGGCCACTCCGCTCTCGCGTGTCACCGAGCCTGCACCCGCGGTGCGCATCACCAACGTGCGCAAGCCGGCCCAGCCCGAGGTCGTCGACGACGAGCGCCTCTTCCCCGAGGAGGGCTCCGCCGAGGGGTGTGCCTCCGGCGAGTGCCTCCCGGATGCGGCGCCCGAGCCCGAGCCTGAGCCCGAGCCCACCCCCGCCCCCGTCCGCAACGGCCGCGACAACCCGGGCCTGACCGCGGGAGAGCGCTGGCGCGCCGCGGTCGAGACCGTCAAGGCGGCGAGTCCCCGCCATGGCGCCGCGCTCGCCCACGGCCGGCTGCTCTGGCTGCGCGCCGGAGAGGTGGGCGTGGCCTATATCCCCACGGCCGCCTTCCACCGAGCCCAGGTGACGGGCGGCAGCGGCCGGGCCCTGGTGGAGAAGGCGCTCTCGGAGCACTTCGGCCGGCCCACGAGGCTGGTCGTCGAAGAGGCCTCGGGGGAAGCCGCCTCCGCTCTCAGCATCGCCGAGCAGGAGGCCCAGGTCCGCACCGCCCACCAGCAGAGCACCGAGGGCAAGGTGCGCTCCCACCCCGCCATCCGCGCCGTCCTGAAGATCCTCGGGGGGGAGCTCGAGCACATCCAGGTGCTCGAACCCGAGCGTCCACCAGCCAGCCCGGCGGTCGAATCTCCTGAGGAGACCGCCTGACAAAGGGCTCGCGCGACGGTAGGTTGCACGTCCATTCTTCCATCGCGGGCGCCCGGCAAGCGCCCGCTTCCCAGATCGCAGAGGAAGCATCATGCCCGGCATCGACCTGAACTACTTCATCCGGCAGGCGAACAAGCTCACGGAGAAGATCGAGCAGCGCAAGCAGGAGCTGGCCAACGAGACCGTCGAGGCCAAGTCCGGAGAGGGCCGTGTCACCGTGGTGGCCAACGGCATCCAGGAGATCCGCAGCATCAAGATCGACAAGGCCGCGATCGACCCGAACGACACCGGGATGCTCGAGGACCTCATCACCGCGGCCGTCAACGCCGCCCTGGCGAGCAGCCGTCAGCACATGCAGAAGGAGCTCGCGAAAATCTCCGGCGGCATCAAGATCCCCGGGATTACTTAAAGCCGGATGACTCCCGATCCTCTCAACCGCCTGGTTGCCCAGCTGGCGAAGCTGCCGGGCATCGGCGAGAAGACCGCGCAGCGCCTCGCGTTCCACATCCTGCGGGCCCCCGGCGAGTACGCCGAGGAGCTGTCCGTGGCCATCCGCGAGGTGAAGGAGAAGGTGCACCTGTGCACCCGCTGCTACTCGCTCACCGACTCGGAGCTGTGCGGCTTCTGCCGTGACACCCGCCGCGAGGAGAAGGTGCTCTGCGTGGTGGAGACGTTCGCGGACCTGATGGCCCTGGAGCGCACGCGCGAGTTCCGCGGCCGCTACCACGTCCTGCACGGCGTGCTCTCGCCGCTGGAGGGCGTGGGCCCCGAGCAGCTGCGCATCAAGGAACTGCTCGAGCGCCTCAACGACGGCAAGGTGGAGGAGATCATCCTCGCCACCAACCCGGACGTGGAGGGCGAGGCCACCGCGCTCTACCTCATGCGCCTGCTCAAGCCGCTGGGGCTGCGCGTCAGCCGCATCGCCCAGGGCCTGCCCATGGGTGGGGACCTCGAGTACGCCGACCAGGCGACGCTCGCCAAGGCGCTCAGCGCGCGCCGCGAGCTGTGACGGCCGCTACCGCTTGACGGTGTAGTCGAAGGGCAGCACCACGTTGACCTCCTGGTCGCGGTGGGCCGGGAAGCGCAGGCGCTCGGCCTGGGTCTCCAGGCACTGGCCCACCGACTTGGAGGCCAGCGGCCCCTGCGTGGTGGCCTTCACCTTCCCCGAGGAGGCAATCGAGAGCTGCACACGCACCACGCCCGTGTCCGCGGGCAGGTCCGACTTGTAGCGCTCGAAGCAGCTCGCGATGCGGGCACGGCCCTTGGCCACCACCCGCTCCACATCGCCGATTCCCAGCGTCACCGGGCGTGCCTTCGGCGTCCGGGGCGTGTCCTTGGTGGTGGCGGGGGGCTTCGTCTCGGGCTCATCGGTGGGCGCGGCCGCCTCGGTCGGAGGAGTCTCGAGCTGAGTCTCTGGAGTCGCGGGCGGCGGAGTCACGGCCGTGGTCGGAGTCCCGACGGGAGGAGTCGGATCCACCGACGGCCGCGCCACGGGGGTGGTCGGCGTCTCGGGCGCGGGGACGAAGGCCTCGACCGGTCTCGAGAACCCTCGCCAGGCCACGAAGCCTCCTCCCCCCAGCAGCAGCAGCACGCCGAGCGCCACGCCGAGGAGCAGACCCTGGCGGCGCGGCGGCCCCGCAGGCGGAGGCGTTGGCGGCCTCGCTTGAACCGTGGCGATGCCCGGAGAGCTCAGGCGCTGCGCGGCGGGCTGGACGGTGGGGAAGACGCCGCTGGAGGCGAACACCACGGGCTGCGCCGGCGCGAGCCCCTGCTGCGCCAGCATCGTCTGCAGCGTCGCCAGCGTGGGGACGCGGGTCTTCTCCGCGAAGCGCTCCTCGCCGAACTGCGCGCGCAGGTACTCGGCCAGCTCCTTGTGGGAGGCCAGCGCCACCTTGCCCTTCAGGCCGTGCTCCAGGGCATCCGCGAAGTCGGCCGCGGTGGCGTAGCGATCCTCGGGGCGCAGGGAGATGGCCTTGAGCACCACCGCCTCCAGCTCCGGAGGGATGTCGCGGCGCAGCGAGCTGGGCGGCACGAAGTCGCCCTGCACCAGCGCGTTGAGGACGGCCAGATCGTTCTCTCGGGCGAAGGGCCGCACGTTGGTGAGCGACTCGTAGAGGCTCACCCCGAGCGAGAACACGTCCGAGCGGCGATCGACTTCCTTGCCCTGGGCCTGCTCGGGGGCCATGTAGATGTACTTGCCCTTCACCACGCCGGTGCGCGTCTGCACCAGCCGCGACGCGGCCTTGGCGATGCCGAAGTCCAGCACCTTCACCTGGCCCTGGTACGTCACGTACAGGTTCGAGGGAGAGATGTCCCGGTGGACGATGTTGAGCGGCTCGCCCTGCTCGTTGGTGAAGTCGTGCGCGAAGTGGAGGCCGCGCGCCGCGTCCACCAGCACCCGCAGGGTGATGGGCATCGGCGTGTACTGGCGCTTGCGGCCCGCCTGGCGCAGCGTGGTGGAGAAGTCCTCGCCGGCCAGGTACTCCATGCAGATGTAGTAGCAGCCGTCGACGAAGCCCAGCTCGTGGATCTGGATGATGTTCGGGTGCGCGAGCCGCGCCGCCAGCCGCGCCTCGTCTCGGAACATCTCCACGAAGTCGGGCAGGCTCGACAGGTTCGACAGCATGCGCTTGATGACGACGTTGCGCTCGAAGCCGTCGGCGCCCAGCAGCTTGGAGAGGAAGATCTCCGCCATCCCGCCCTCGGCGAGCTTGCGGACCAGCACGTACTGCCCATAGGGCTGCAGGAGCAGCGGGCTCGCGGCCTGGCTCCCAGACTTGGGCTCGGTGCTGCTCATTCCTCGGGACCTCGTTTCAGCGTGCGCACCACGTACACATCCGGGGTGCCTGCATTCTGCATCTTAAACAGGAGGACGGGGGGGGCGCCCACTGGCTCGGCCCAGGTATCAAAGCGGTGCTTGGCGTCCAGCGCCACGGACCGACCGTTGATGGACAGCTTTGTCCCCACGGGAGCCACCCCCACCGCGCGCACACGCTTGCCTGCTCGCTGACCGTTCCGAGGAGCGTTCACCACGAGTACGGGCACGGAGTTGTCGTACACCAACTCCAGCTTGTTCATGCGCCCGCCGCGGAGCGGCTGTCCGCTGCGGGACAGCGGAGTGACCGACCAGAGGAAGCTGCCCTCGCGCAGCACGCCTGCTTCCAACGGGGCCTTCGTCTCCGCCACGGTTCGCTCCGCCACGGGCTTGCCCAGCTCACCGGTGCGGTACACCGAGATGCGGTACTTCGCCGCCTGGGGCTCGGCGGCGTAGGTGAAGACCACCGCCGGGAGCTTGTCCTGGTAGAAGATGGTCGTCTTCTCCGGGCCCTCGGGCACCTCGTTGGTGATGCGCGCCAGGTTCTTCGGCGCCCGCTCCGGAGCGAAGGTCGCGCTGCCCTTCGTCACCTCGGTGCCGTCCGGGCGGCGCACCCGCCAGAAGAGGCGGCCCCGCTCGGGGGCTCGCACGTTGACGGAGGGCTGGTGGACGACGCCTCGCAGCAGGAGCCTGGAGAAGGACGGCTCCGAGGCCACCTCCACGATGGCATCCCCCTGCCCCTCCCAGGAGAGCGTCACCTCGGGCAGGCCCTGGTGGAACACCTGCACGTCCTCCGTCGCCGCCGCCAGCGCCAGCGGCGCCTTGGCCATGGGGGCCACGCGGGCCTCTCCCGCGTTCGAGACGCTGGCCTGTTCGCCTGCGCGCAGTGGCTTGCGGGACTCGCCCTGCACCAGCGTCACGTCTCCCGCGCGCGCGGCCACATCGAAGCCGTTCGACGTGCGGCGCACGTTGAGGTCCGCCGCTCCGGAGCTCTCCAGCGTGAGGCCAGACACCACCACCCGGCTCTCCCGCTCGGGCGCCAGCTTCAGCGCCAGCTCACCCTGGCGAAGATCCAGCCGCGCCTCGTCCTGGGAGCCCAGCTGGCCCGCGCCCTCCAGCACCAGCTCGCCGCCCGAGCCGAGCGCGATCGTCGAGGCTGAGCCCTCCAGCGCCAGGTAGGCCGTCCCGCCGCGCGCGCGGACGCCATCGCCCACGGCCAGCTTCTTGCCGCCCTTGTTCACGGAGCGCCACTGCGCGCTGCCCTTGGAGCGCACCTCCACGCGGCCCGTGTCCGCGCGCACGGTGACCTGGATGGTCCCCAGCTCGAGGACCTTCTGCGGGCGCGTCACCAGCTCCGCGCGGCCCTCGGCAACCGCCACGGACTCGCCCGCGGCGGCCTGGATCTCCTTTCCGTCCTTCGACACGAACTCGATGGCGCCCAGCTTCACCTCGACGCGGCTCTCCGTGGGGCCGACGCTCACGCTCACCTCGCTCGGCTCGGTGCCGCCCACGCGCGTGAGGCCGTACGGGGTGAGGATGCGAAGCTGGACCACCGGGCCTGGCCGGCCCTTCGGAGTCGCGGGCACCCGGCTGAGGACGATGCCGCGCGCCACCTTGAGGACGATTCCAGAGGCATCCTCATCCAGGACGAAGCGAGCATCGGAGCCCAGCTCGACCGTGCGTCCATCCGCGAAGGCGATCGTGGCGGAGCCGTTGGCTCCCGTCTCCAGGGCGTCCCCCGTGATGAGCGGCCCCTCGGCGGCGGGGCCTACCTTGCCCTCACGCTCCAGCCGGACTTCGCCCCTGAGGGACTGCAGGGTCGCGAGCGGGCCAGCTCCCGCATCCCGCGGCCCCGAGGCGGGCGCGGTGCCATCCCCGGGAGTTGGCGGCGGCGGAGAGGCGGGATCGCCACATCCCACAGCCAGCATCAAGAGGAACGCGGCGACGCTGAGACGGAGCGCGCTCACCGGGTCCTCGGGAAGAGATCGACGTTGAAGATCGCCTGCTCTCCGTCCCGCACGGTGACGGACTTGGTCTGCGTCAGGTGGCCGTTCGCGGAGATGATGATGCGGTAGGTGCCGGGCTTCAGCTTCAACGAGAAGGTGCCCTGGGCATCCGTGCGCGTGCGGACGCTGGCCGTGGGGATGACGAGCGTGGCGACCAGGGACCGGCCCTGGGTGCTGCGAACCTTTCCGGAGACGGTGGCGTAGCCGACGCGCTTGGCGGGAGCGAGCGGCACGGTCATCTCCGACTCCTTGCCCGCGATGACCAGCGCGGCCTCCTCCAGGGACTGGAACTCGGGCGCGGTGACCTTCACAGAGACCGGGCCCGGAGGCAGGTCGCCCAGCTGAACCTGTCCGGCCGCATTCGTCTTCAGCTCCTTGTCGCCCACCACCACCTGGGCGTTGGGCAGGGGCTGGTTGTTGCGCTTGTCGACGACGATCACCTTCAAGCCGCCGACGGTCGGAGCCTGCTTGCGCGCCTGGACCTCCAGCGTGGCGCGCTCGCCGGCCAGGACGGTGACTCGGCCCTCGGCGGGCTCGTAGCCCTCGGCGGTGACGCGGGCGACCACCTCTCCGGCTTCCAGTTGGAGCTCCACTACCTGACCCTTCGCATCGGCCTGCCGCCCCCCCCGCTCCTGGCCCTTCACCACGAGCGTCACCTGGGCACCGGCCAGCGGGGCCCTCGTCTCCGCGTCCAGCACCTGGAGCGACAGGGCGCCCGGCTCCTCCTGCGAGGAAGCAGAAGCGAGCGCGGCGGCCGTCCGGGCATCGAGCCAGAAGAACTCCAGCGCCACCCCCATCCGCTGGAGGGTCTGGTCGGAGCGCGCTCCGCTGTCGGCCGTCAGCTTGTCCTGGACGTACTGGTAGTCGAGCACCACCGCACCTTGCCAGCGGCCCACCTGCTTGACGGGGACGAGGAGCGCCGCACCGGCTGCAAAACCACTGGAGGAGGCGCCTCTTCCCTCCGCCTCCCTGGCTGCCAGGGACAGGGGAAACTCCCCTCGGACCTCGCCCTCCACCCGCCGGAAGATCGGAAAGCGCAGCCGGCCTCCCAGCAGAGCGGCGTGACGACCTCCTCGCTGGAACACGGGGGAGGCGGTGTTCGAGGCTCCGAACACCGGGAGCTGGCTGAAGCCATATCCGGCGCTCAGCTCGCCTCGGAGCGGCCCGAATTGCCTGCGCGCGACGACTCCCAAGGAGGCACGCAGCAGGCTTCCCTCGGTGACGCGAGCCGACTCCCGGGAGAAGGTGAAGGCCTCGCGCTGCACGCTGAGCTGGGCTCCCAGCCAGTCCAGGCCCGGGCCATAGACGGCCGCCCACACGGCCAGATCATTCGGCGTGAACCCGGAGTAGGTGAGCCCCGGCCCCAGGTCGACCTGCTGGCCCTCGCGCAGGGAGAGTCCGTAGCGCAGGCGAAACGCCGCCTGCTCCATCCCGGAACCCGACGCGGGAGCCTCCTCTGCCTGCGCGACGGCCCTGCGCGGCTGCGCCATCAAGGCGAGCGACAGGAGGACGAGGAAGGTAGGGGTACGTCGCAGTCGGGCCAAGACGGGCCGGAGTATAGGGAAAGGCCCCAAGGTCCCCAAAACTCTAGTGAAAGAAACCCGGACGGCCCGCCGGGGCGGGCCTCACCGAGGGTAGGTTCCAGGTCGGGCTCCCCACCCATCCCGACCGTCTCGAGCAGGCGACGCCCCAGGTCCTCCAGTGGCATGCGAGCGGAACCTACCGTCTCCCCCATGGACGGTCCGGCTTGTTGGCGCGGCAGAGCGCACGGAGTCGCGCGGAAGCAGCACGGACGCCTGCGCACGATGTCAGCCCTGGTCCTGAGCGTGCTGATTGGAGGCTGTGCCATAGGGCCACGCCCCCTGGAACCCTGTGACTTTCCAGTGGGTTGTAGCGAGCTCAATGAGCACTGGCGGAAGCAGCGTGTCCTGCGGCAGCGGCGGGATGCCGTCCACCAGGCTGCTTCGAACGGCGGGAGCGCGCCGGAGGGGACAGGCTGGCTGGCGTCGAGCCACTCGAAGCAGGAGCGCGAGCAGAAGGAGCGAGCGGATACCCAGCGACAGGCGGTAGTGGAGGCGAAGCTCGATGAGTTCCACGCCTGGGCAGAGGCACGCTGGGCGGAGGCAGCACGGGAGCGTGTACGGCTGGTGGCGCCTCGTCACCTGCTGACGGAGCACCCGCTGCGCACCCGGTCATTGGAGGCGCTCGCGAGTGCGGTGCTGGACTGGGCCTACGACCATGCGCAAGACGAGGAGCTGCTGCGCAGAAGCCCCACCGAAGTGGCGCTCTACCTGCTGGCGAGGAGCAGCGCCCTGGCCACGGCCATCGAGCTGGGCAGGGTCGCTCCACCCCATCTGGACTACACGCCGCCCGAGGACAACAGCCCTCCACCCGAGGAGCTGGCCATCGAGCTGCTCTACGGAGCGACACCGGTGCTCGGCGAGCTGACGGACGCGGCTGGAGCCCTCTTCGGCTACAGCGTGACGGGCCGCGAGCTGAACGCCAACGAGCGGCTGCTGTGCGCGCTCGGCGTGCTGCTCCCCTTGGCGTCAGGACGAGCGTTGGCCGAGGGCGGAGAGGTGCTGGAGCGCACGGCGCTGCTGACAGGCCGAAGCCTGGAGGAGATACGCGTGCTCCAGCGGGTGGCCTCGCACCTGAGCCCCCAAGACGCAGCGAAGATCGAGAACCTTCTGAGCCAGGCGGCCAAGGGAGGACGGCTGAGCGAGGAGGAGGTGGCCTTCCTGCGACGCGTGGCCATGGGGTTGGAGAAGCCCCTACTGAAGGCGGCCTCCACGTTGCGGCGCGGAGGCAAGGTGCCACTGGTGGGCTCACGGCTGGGAGAAGCAGGCGTCCGCCTGGAGCCTGGCAGCGCGGAGCACATGGCGGCGGCCTGGGTGGACTACCAGTTCCGCCATCCAGCCAGATATCCCCGCTTCCGCTACGCCATCGACGCGGACTGGAAGAGAAAGTACGAGCAGATCCTCAAGAACAAGGAGGCGGGTGGTGAGTTCGAGCAGCAGGTGCTCCAGGCGCGGACGCAGGCGAAGAACAGAGCCATGATGATGCCGCCGCCGGGCAGTCACGCCGAGGGTTTCATCCCGGACGCAGTGCTGAGCAGCACCACCCCGGGGGAGCTGGTCTGGGGTCAGCCCTACTTCTTCATCGAAGCCAAAGGCCGCCAGGAGCTGGCGCTGGGCGGCAACCTCAAGGCCATGCTGGAGTATGTAGA
Organism: Hyalangium gracile; assembly: GCF_020103725.1. Classification (NCBI taxonomy): domain Bacteria; kingdom Pseudomonadati; phylum Myxococcota; class Myxococcia; order Myxococcales; family Archangiaceae; genus Hyalangium; species Hyalangium gracile. The sequence continues at coordinate 68,378 of NZ_JAHXBG010000039.1, forward strand.
AGAGTTCGGCGGACACATGGAACTGTGGATCCGCTCGGCTCGGCATCCCAAAGGGGCAACGAGACTCACACAAACACTGCAGGATTCGTTGTTCCGCCTGCAACTCCAAGGCAAAGCGTCGGTGAAGTCCCTTCCCTGACGGGCACGCCCATGCGACAGCGGTACCTGACAACGAGCATTCACCTGCCTCCAGGCATTCCGCCGCCCTCTGTCATCCGCGAATTTCTGCGGGTCATCTTCGAGGATTACCGGTGGTTCCGGCCCGTGCGCTTCGGAAGGGCCCTACTGGAGAATCGGTTGGACCCTGCGCACATCGACTATGACGCCCTCACCGAGTACTACGAGCGACACCAGAACATGACGGTAGCGGCCCGGACGGACCGGGATTTCATCCTCATCTCCCCCTCCAAGGTGCGGGAGTTTCCCTACGTGGGGGACATCTGCTGGGAGACCTCCATCGTCGAGGCCGCCAAACCCTCATGGCGTGCCGCCCACCAGCAGCAAGTGCTGGAACTGATGAAGTTCCTTCACTCTCCGCTCGCCCAAGCCGGCACCGACGAAGACATGAAGCAGAAGACGCGCCGGATGGTCTCCAACCCGGATGGATTCGGCTCGTCGGAAGTGCTCACCATCCAGGGCTATGGCCAGGGGCTGGAAGGACTGTACTGGCGCAACTTCTTCGGGCCGCTCTTCACTCGGATGTTCGGGGAGCGGCTGGACTCCCTTGCAGCGGAGTTCAAGCGAGACCTCGGCGACGGCATCCTCCTGGTGCAGCCCTACGCGCAACCCTCCTCCGCTGGAACATCCGAGGGCATCACCCTCGAGCGCCAGCTCATCTCCCACCTAGGGCCCGAGTGCTTCTACGACCACGAGCGCCATCTCAAGCCGACCCGTGTGCCCGACCTGCCCACGCCGATGTTCCATTGACCTCCGGTGCATTTCACGGCCCCCCTTGTCAGCGCCAAGAGCCCTCCCGTAAACACGGGCCATGCCTCTCTTCCTCTTGATCAGCGTCCTGGCCACCACCGGCGACGCCCGCCTGGAGCGCGGCGAGAAGCTGCTCGCGGCCCAGGACTGCGAGGGCCTCCAGCAGCTCTACACCCCAGGGGACACCGCCAGCACCCAGAAGGATCTCGACGGCGCGCGCCTGCTCGTCCGAGGCGCCACCGCCTGCCGCAAGCAGGACCGCGTCCTCGCCTTCGCCCTCACCCAGCGCGCCCTCGCGCTCGCTCCGGCCGACTACGGCGTGCGCACCGCCCACGCAGAGAGCCTCATCGCCGTGGACGAGCGCACCGCCGCCGCCCACCTGCTCGACGACATCCTCCAGGCCCACCCGCAGAACGCCGTCCGCGCCCGCTTCCTCCGCGCCCAGCTCGCCGACCACGAGTCCGAGAGCGCCCTCGTCCTGAAGCTGGCCCAGCCCCTCGTGGAAGACCCCGAGTACGGCCCCCCAGCCCGCGAGCTGCTCGCCCGCCACCAGTCCGCCCTCGAGTCCCAGTCCCAGGCACGCGAGTCCCTGGCCCGCGAGGAACAGGACGCCGCCCAGCGCGCCGCCCAGGCGCAAGAGGTAGCCGACAGTCGCACCTCCCGCGCCTCACCCCGCCCAGGCGCCGAGGCCTGGAGCACCCGAGGCACCCTCAAGAGCGGCGGCCAGCGCACCTTCCGCACCCGCAACATCCAGGCCGGCGTCAACTACATCTTCCACGCCACCGGCACCTGCTCCAGCCCCTCCAAGCAGGGGCGCAAGCCCCGCATCCCCCCCACGGTGGACCTGTTCGGTCAAGACTTCCGTGTCCGCATCGGCTCCCTCGACTCCATGCCCCTCAAGGTAGGGGTGGAGCCCGAGCAGAACGCCCTGTCCTTCCGCGCACCTGAGAACAACCCTCAGATCTTCCTGGAGGATCGGACGACGATCCGTCCGGACGCTCCTCGTTGTACGATCAGCGATGTAGCGGTCCGTAGCCCCTGAGAACAAGCGAGGATCTCCGAGGAAGAGCGGTCACGTAGCTTGCTGGACCGGTGGGTGTCTGCTAAGCATCCCGCGGTTGGGAGCGACGCATCTAACCTCCGGGATTCACTCTGGAAACCACGGGGGCCTGCCGGAGCGCGGGGAGAAGCGAACGCTGAGGAGCGTAGAGGAGCGGATACGCCCATGGGCACGCAATTGGTGATGTACGAAGAGGAGTTCACCAAGATCAACGCCGTTTGCGACCGGCTCACCAAGGACGCGAACGCGAAGGTGGTGTTCCTCGTCGACAAGAACGGGCAGCTCATCTCCTCAGCGGGGCAGACCCAGAACATCGACACGACTTCGCTGGCCTCGCTGACGGCCGGCAACGTGGCGGCGATGGGCGGGTTGGCCAAGCTGATCGGGGAGAATGAGTTCCCCAATCAATTCCACGAGGGGGCGAAGGACTCCCTCTACATGACGATCGTCGGCAGCCGGGTGGTGCTGGTGGTCATCTTCGACAACCGCACCAGCCTCGGTCTGGTTCGCCTGCGCATCAAGAAGGCCAGCGACGAGCTGGCGAAGATCTTCGAGAGCCTGGTGAAGAAGACCGACAGTCCGGGGATCGGCTCGCCGTTCGCCGAGATCTCCGACGACGATATCGACAACCTCTTCAGCGAGTAACCCGGGAAGCCATGTCCTTCATCAACTACTCCTCCCGCGAGATCAACTGCAAGATCGTCTATTACGGGCCGGGCCTCTGCGGGAAGACGACCAACCTGCAGTACATCTACAACAAGACCGCGGCCGACACGAAGGGCAAGCTGATCTCGCTGTCCACCGAGACGGACCGCACGCTCTTCTTCGACTTCCTCCCGCTGTCGCTCGGTGAGATTCGCGGCTTCAAGACGCGCTTCCACCTGTACACGGTGCCGGGACAGGTCTTCTACGACGCCAGCCGCAAGCTCATCCTCAAGGGCGTGGACGGCGTGGTCTTCGTGGCCGACAGCCAGATCGAGCGCATGGAAGCGAACATGGAGTCGCTCGAGAACCTGCGCATCAACCTGGCCGAGCAGGGCTACGATCTGAACAAGATCCCGTACGTGATGCAGTACAACAAGCGGGACCTGCCCAACGCGGTGACGGTGGAGGAGATCCGCAAGGCCCTCAACCCGCGCAACATCCCCGAGTACCAGGCGGTGGCGCCGACCGGCGTGGGCGTGTTCGACACGCTCAAGGCGGTGGCCAAGCTGGTGCTCACCGAGCTGCGCAAGGGCGGCTAGTCAGCGGGCAGGCAGCCGACCCTCCCCCCCTGCAATGTGGGGGGAGAAGGGTGGTATGACCTGTCCAGTCGGGCTGGCTCCACTCGAGGTCGCTCGTGCGTTCCGCTTCCGCCATTCTCTGTCTCCTCGCGCTGATGGGCGCCGGGCTCCACACGTCGGCGCTGGCGCAGGGGACCCCCACGAGCACCCCCGCCGCCGCGGCCCCCGCGACGGCTCCGCAGGCTGGGCCCCCAGCGCCCGCCCCCTCCCCTTCCAGCGCCCCGAGCACCGAGGTGACCGTCACGCCGCCGGAGGCCTCGGCCGCGACGCCCGCGGCGGCTCCCGCCCCGGCCACCAGCGCTCCGGCGACGCCTGCTCCCGCGCCCACCTCGGGAGCCATCTCGCCTGTCCCGCCCGGGCCCGCGTCGCAGACGGCCGATGAGGCCTTCAACACGCGGGTGAAGACGCTGGAGGAGCAGGTCGTCGATCTGAAGGAGAAGATCTACCGCTCCAAGGCGCGCCTGCTGCTGCTGCAGGAGACGGTGCTCGGAGGAGACCTGTCCACCGGCTCGCGCGCGGTGCTCTTCCACAAGAACGAGATGGGCAACTCGTTCGTCCTGGAGTCGGTGGCGTACGCGCTGGACGGCGCGCCCATCTTCACCAAGGTGAACGACGACGGGGAGCTCGACAAGCGCGAGGAGTTCGAGATCTTCAACGGCCGCATCGTCCCGGGGCAGCACCAGATCGCCGTGCGGCTGGTGTACCGCGGCAACGGCTACGGCGTGTTCAGCTACCTCGAGGGCTACAAGTTCAAGGTGCAGTCCAGCTACACCTTCAACGCGGAGGCCACCAAGGTCACCACCGTGCGCGTGGTGGGCTTCGAGAAGGGCGGGCTGACCACGGACCTGAAGGATCGCCCCTCGGTGCGCTACGACATCGAGGTGTCGCGAGACGCGGGCCCGGCGAAGCCCACCGAGAATGGGAAGGCGCCCGCCGCCACCTCCCCCACCGAGACGAAGTAGGGAGCCGCTCTGGTGAACGCGTCTCGTCTCCGTGCTCTGGCCCTCCTGGCGTCGATCGCGCTGGCGCGGTCCGCCCAGGCCGCCGAGCCAGAGCCCGTGAAGCTCCGCGGAGACGTGGCCCGCCAGCTCGAGCAGGTGGACAAGCAGCTGCAGAACGCGGACGAGAATATCCGCTTCGTCGAGACGCAGTTCACCCTGCGCGACGAGCCGAGCGACGAGGAGGCCAAGCTGCGGCGCTTCTCCGACGGCGAGATCCAGTACCTGCTGGGCGACTGGAGCGCCGCCTCCGTCCTCTTCTACGACCTGGTGAGCGATCCGAAGTTCCGCTCCAACCCCAGCTACCCGGACGCGCTCTTCTACCTGTCCGACTCGCTGCTGCAGCAGCAGAACTACATCGGCGCGAGGCTGTACCTGCGCGAGCTGCTCTCGCTGCCCCCGACGGAGCGCTACAAGGACGCGCTCTCGCGCTACCTGTCCGTCGCCAGCCGGCTCAACCAGTTCGACGGCATCGACGAGTACATCGAGAAGGCCCGGAAGCTGTCCGGTGGGCAGCTGCCGCCGGAGCTGGCGTACGTGCACGCCAAGTGGCTCTTCAAGCGCACGGACCTGAAGGACGAGGAGCGCGTCACCCGCGCCCGCGCCGCCTTCGAGCCGCTGCTGCGCTCCAACATCCGACTGGTCCGCCTGCAGAGCGCCTACCACCTGGGCGTGCTGTCGGTGCAGACGGGAGACCTGAAGGACGCCATCCAGCGCTTCACGGAGCTGGCCGCCCTGCCCGCCAACGAGCCGGAGGAGGTCCGCATCCGCGAGCTGGCCAACCTGTCCCTGGGCCGGCTGCTCTACGAGCTGGGCAACCTGGACGAGGCCCTGGACCGGTACCAGGAGATCTCCCGCAGCAGCGAGTCGTTCGCGGACTCGCTCTACGAGGTCGCCTGGACGTACGTGAAGAAGGGCAACTACCTGCTGGCCAAGAACGCCATCGACCTGCTGCTGCTGGTGGAGCCGGAGTCGCCGCTGGTGCCGGACGCGCAGCTGCTCCTGGGGCAGCTGCTGCTGAAGCTGCAGCAGTACGACGAGGCCACGAGCGCGTACCAGGACGTCATCGACACCTACGGGCCGGTGCGCAACAAGTTGGATGAGCTGCTCACGCGCAACCAGGATCCGGTGGCCTACTTCGACAACCTGCTGTCGCGCAGCGACCGGACGCTGGAGCTGAACACGCTGCTGCCCCCGGTGGCGCTGCGCTACGCGCGCACGCAGGAGGAGGTGTCCAGCGCGGTGTCCCTCATCAGCGATCTCGACAGCGGCCACAAGGGCGTGGGCGAGGCGCGGGAGCTGGCCACGCGCATCCTCCAGGCGCTGGACGAGCGCGGGCTGGAGACGTTCCCCGAGCTGCAGGAAGGCTACACCCGCGCGGACGCCGTGGAGAGCGGGCTGACCCGCGTGGAGCAGGTGCTGGTGGCGGTGGAGTCCGCCGCGGTGCTGGAGCACCTGTCTCCCGAGGAGCGCGCGCAGCTGGAGGAGGTGCGCAAGCTGCGCGAGGCCCTGGGCCGCCGCTTCTCCCTGCTGCCCACCACGCAGCGGGAGGTGGAGGAGCGGCGCGAGCGCATGCAGGCCCGCGTGGACGAGCTGGACCGCGAGGCCTACCGGCTGAGCTATGAGGTGCAGAGCCTGACCGCCGTCGCCACCGCCGTGCGCAAGTGGGTGGAGGACACCCGCGCCGAGCGCAAGACGCCCCCCGAGGAGGAGGTGGAGTTCCTCTCCGCGCTCCAGACGGAGTCGGACACGCTCAAGGAGCTGCAGGACGAGCTGGCGCGCACCCGCACCCGGCTGGCGGACGAGCGCAACGCCGTGGCCACCGCCCTGGCCGGCGAGGAGCTGATCCGCCAGGAGTTCTACCAGATGCTCCAGCGGGAGCACTCGCTGGTCGCCTCGTTCGCGGGCCGGCTGCCCGAGGACGTGGGCCGGCTGCTGGCCCGGCTCCAGGAGGTGCGCGAGCGCACGGACAGCCTGCGCGTCCGGGTGACGACGGCCAAGGCCACTCTGCGCGCCCAGCTCGAGCGCCGAGGCCGCGCCATCCGCGACAAGGTCCAGGCGGAGACCGCCCTGCTCAGCCAGTACGACGCGGAGGTGGCCGCCGTGTCCGGCAACGCCCGCAACCTGGTGGGCCGCATCGCCTACGACAGCTTCCGGCGCGTGCGCCAGCAGTTCTACAACCTGGTGCTCAAGGGCGACGTGGGCATCGTGGACGTGGCCTTCACCCGCAAGCAGGACAAGACGGGGGAGATCCAGAAGCTGTCCGCGCAGAAGGACCAGGAGCTGCGCGCGCTGGAGAAGGACTTCAAGGAAGTCCTCAAGGACGTCGAGTAAGCCATGCGACGCCTCCTGCTCATGCCGCTGGTGCTGACGTCCCTGGCCGCCCCGGCCCAACAGCCGGGCGCGAAGTCACGCGGCGCTCCGCCCGCGGCGAGCACCAGCGCCCAGCCCGCCCCCGCGACGAGCGGCGGCACCGAGCCAGCTCCCGCGCCAGCCCCGGCCGCGAAGCCCCAGGGCCGCTACCTGGAGGGCCTGGGCCGCACGCCCGAGGAAGAGGCGATGCTGCGGGACATCAGCGACGCCCTGCGCACCTACGAGGAGGAGGCGCGCGACTTCCGCCGCGAGGTGCAGCTGCTGGTGGAGCGCAAGTACGAGGAGAAGCGCAGCGGCCTGGCCGCCTCGTACGAGAAGGTCATCGGCGAGCTGGAGATCAAGGAGCGCAAGGAGCGGCTGGACGCCATCGCCCGCTTCGAGGAGTTCCTGCGCCGCTACCCCCAGGAGCCGCGCTACACACCGGACGTGATGTTCCGCCTGGCCGAGCTCTACTACGAGCGCTCCAGCGACGAGCACCTGACCGCCCTGCGTGACTACGAGGAGAAGCTCAAGGCCCTGCCCGAGGGCGCCGAGCCCCCGCCCGAGCCGGAGGCGACGTTCGCCCCGTCCATCGCCATCTACCAGCGGCTCATCCTCGACTTTCCGAACTACCGGCTCAACGACGCCGCCTGGTACCTGCTGGGCTACTGCATGGAGAAGCAGGGCCAGTTCGACGAGAGCCGGGCCACGTACCAGGAGCTCATCGCCCGCTACCCGAAGAGCCGCTTCGCCACCGAGGCCTGGGTGCGCATCGGCGAGTACTGGTTCGACTCGTACAGCGATCCGCTGGCGCTGACGAAGGCCGCCGAGGCGTACGAGGCCGCCACCCAGGACAAGACCCACCCGCTCTACGACAAGGCGCTCTACAAGCTGGGGTGGACGTACTACCGCATGGACCGCTTCGACGAAGCGGTGGACCGGTTCCTCACGCTCGCCGACTTCTACGAGGCCCAGAAGCAGGCCCAGGGCGAGGAGGCTGGCGGTGGAGACCTGCGCGAGGAGGCCCTCCAGTACGTGGCCGTCTCGCTCGCCGACGAGACGTGGGGCGGACTGCCCAAGGCCCAGGCCCTCTTCGCCCAGCGAGGCCCTCGCCCCTACGAGGCCGACATCTACCGGCGCCTGGGCAACATCTGGTTCGACCAGACCAACCACCCCTCCGCCATCGAGGCCTACCGGCTGGTGCTCCAGAAGGAGCCGCTGGCTCCGGACGCACCGCAGATCCAGCAGAAGATCGTCCAGGCCTACGAGCGGGACCGGAAGATGGACGAGTCCTACGCCGAGGCGGAGCGGCTGGCCTCCGCCTACGCGCCGGGCTCCGCCTGGTACAAGGAGCACCAGGACGATCCGGACACGCTGGCCTCCGCGGATGACCTGGCGGAGAAGAGCCTCTACCGCACCGCGCTCTACCACCACCAGCAGGCGCAGGCCTTCAAGAAGGACGGCAAGAACGAGCAGGCCCTCATCGGCTTCCAGGTGGCCGCGCGCGCCTACGGCGCCTATCTCGAGCGCTTCCCGCGCACCAAGAGCAGCTACGAGATGCGGTACTACTACGCCGAGTGCCTCTACTACTCGTTCCAGTTCGCGCAGGCGGCGGCGAACTACGAGGAGGTGCGCGACTCGCGGCTGGATGACCGGTTCCGCTCGGAGGCGGCCTTCAGCTCGGTGCTCTCGTGGCAGAAGCAGCTGGCGGGAGACATCAAGGCCGGCACGGTGAAGGAGTACAAGCCCCTGCGCTCCGCCGAGCGCCCCGCGGGCGAGGTCGTCCAGGCCATCCCCCTGGCCGAGAGCGAGGTGAAGCTGGTCGCCGCCGCGGACGCGTACGTGGCGCTGCTGCCCAAGGACGAGAAGGCCCCCGGCATGGCCTACCAGGCCGCCGAGCTCTACTACGCGCACAACGACTTCCCCGAGGCGCGCAAGCGCTTCGAGCAGATCGTCAAGAGCTACCCGAAGCACGAGGTGGCCCGCTTCTCCACCAACCTCATCGTCGAGAGCTTCCTCATCGACAAGGACTGGCGCAGCGTCGAGGACGTCGCCGGCCGGCTGGCGTCCAACAAGGACGTCATCGATCCGACGAGCGACCTCTACAAGAGCCTGGTGAAGTTCAAGCTCGGCGGCCGCTTCAACCTGGCCACCCAGCTCATGGAGGAGAAGAAGTACGACGAGGCCGCCAGGAAGTTCATCGAGCTGGTGGACGAGTCGCCGCGCCACGAGTTCGCCGACAAGGCCCTCAACAACGCCGCCGTCTGCTACGAGAACAACCGGCGGTTCGACTCGGCGCTCAAGCTCTACGAGCGCATCTACCGCGAGTACCCCACCTCCACGCTCGCCGACGCGGCGCTCTTCCGCGTGGCGGTGAACGCGGAGAACTCGTACGACTTCGACAAGGCCGTCGTCAGCTACCAGAAGCTGGTGAAGGACTACCCCGCCTCCAAGGACCGCGAGGCCGCGCTCTACAACGCCGCCCGCCTGCTGGAGGGCCAGCAGCGCTACGCCGATGCCGCCGCCGCCTTCCTGCGCTACGCGGACCTGTTCCCCAACTCGGAGGACGCGCCGAAGAACCAGTACCGCGCCGCCCTCATCTACGAGAAGCAGGAGGACTGGCGAGGGCAGATCCGCGCCCTCAACGAGTTCGTGGAGAAGTTCTCCAAGAAGCCCGCGCAGGCCGAGCTGGTGGTGGACGCCCGGCGCCGCATGGGCGACGCGCACAAGAAGCTGGGCAACGTGAAGGAGGCCCAGCGCGCGTGGGAGGAGGCCGCGTACGAGTTCGACCGGCGCAAGCTCAAGCCGGACACCTCGCCGCTGGCCGCGGATGCCGCCGCCTACAGCCGCTTCCAGCTGGCCGAGCTCGAGTTCGAGAAGTTCGACAAGCTGAAGATCGGCGGCAACGGCAAGGCCCTGGCGAACAGCTTCACGGCCAAGCGCGCCGCGGTGAAGACCGTCAACGAGGCCTACAACAAGGTCCTCGTGTACAAGCGCGCGGAGTGGACGCTGGCGGCCTTCTACCGCAAGGGCTACACGCTGGAGCGCTTCGCCAACACCATCATCGAGACGCCCATCCCCCCGGACGTGAAGCGCCTGGGTGAGGAGGCCGTGGTGACCTACCAGGACCAGCTCTCCCAGCAGACGGCGACGCTGGAGGACGCGGCGGTGGAGAACTACACCGCCACGATCCAGGAGGCCCGCAAGTACCGCGTCTCCAACGAGTGGACGCGGCGCACGCTCGAGTCACTCAACCGCTACCGCCCCAAGGAGTTCCCGGTCCTCAAGGAGCCCAAGCAGGCCATCTCCTCCGACTCGGTCTATCCCGAGGGCCTCGTGGGCGGCATCTTCGGTCCCGAGCGCCCCGCGGAACAGGCGCCGCAGAAGCTGACCGGTGGAGGTGAGAAGTGAGCACGTCCCTCCCGAGACTCGGCTGTCTGGCCCTGCTGCTGGGCGCCGCCTGCTCCTCCACGCCTCCGCCGCGCCCCACGCCCGCGAGCCCCACCGCCCTGGCGGGCGATCCGTCCCCCACGACTTCCTCCGCGAGCAGCGCGGCTCCTTCCGCGTCCTCCACGCCGGCCGCATCCACTGAGACGAAGGCGTCCCCTTCGACGGAGGCCGTAAAGCCCTCGCCTCCTCCCGCCACCGGCCCCCGCGCGGACTTCGAGCGCGCGGTGGACATCGCCCGGCGCGGCGAGCTGGAGCTGGCGGCCAAGGGGCTCGAGACCCTGGTCGAGCGAAACCCCAAGCTGGACTACGCCTGGACCAACCTGGGCGTCATCCGCGAGCGCCAGGGCAAGCCGGACGAGGCCGAGAAGGCCTACCGCAAGGCGCTGGAGCTCAAGCCGGATCAGGAGACCGCGTGGGACTTCCTCACCCGGCTCTACTGCCGCACCCACCGCGCCACGCGCATCGAGGCCGAGCTGCGCCAGAAGCTGGAGTCCAAGCCCGACGCGGTCGGCATGCGCACGGCGCTCGCCTACGCGCTGCTCCAGCAGAAGAAGCTGGAGTCCGCCTCCAACGAGGCCAAGCGCGCCCTCAAGGCGGACGAGCACTCCGTGAAGGCCATGCAGGTGCTCGCGCAGGTCTACTACCGCGAGAAGAAGTTCGAGCTGGCCCGCCTGGTGCTGGAGAACGCCCGCGCCGTGGATGCCCAGGACGCGGCCACCCACAACGCGCTGGGCCTGGTGCAGCTGGCCCTCAAGGCCCGGCCCCAGGCCCTGGAGAGCTTCAAGCAGGCCTCCGAGCTCCGCCCGGACTTCGCCGAGGCGCGCAACAACCACGGCGCCATGCTCAACGAGGCCCAGGACTACCAGGCCGCCGTCACCGAGCTGGAGGCCGCCGTGCGGGCCGCGCCGGACTTCGCCTCGGCCCGGCTCAACCTGGGCAATGCGTACCGGGGGCTCGGCGACTTCGCCCGCGCCAAGGCCGAGTACGAGCGGGTGCTTCAGCTCCAGCCCTCGCTGCTGGATCCGTACTTCAACCTCGCCATCCTCTACCTGGACCTGGAGCCCGAGGGCCTGGACACCATCGAGCGCCTCAAGACGTCCATCAGCTTCTTCGAGCAGTACAAGGGCAAGGGCGGCAAGGACGAGCGCATCGAGCAGTACGTCAAGGATGCCCAGAAGGGCATCGACAAGGAGGAGCGGCGCCGCGAGCGCGAGAAGCGCGATCAGCTCCGCAAGGCCCAGAAGGCCGAAGAGGAGAAGAAGCAGGCCGAGGCCGACGCCCAGGCGAAGACCGCCGAGGAGAAGCTCGCCGCCGAAAAGCCGCCTGCCGAGCAACCCACCGCCGAGAAGCAGCCCGCACCTGCACCTACCCCCTCGGCCCCGGCCACGGGCTCGCCCTCCAAGGCGCCCATGACTCCGGCTCCGGCGAAGCTGTCCCCCGCCCTCTCCACCCCCGCCCCCAAGCCGGCGGCCCCGGCCAACGGCACACCCTCTGCCACACCGGCCCCCACCTCGGGTAAGCTGTCCGGCGACGTCAAGTAGAGGCCTCTCATGCGCAACCTTCTCGCCCTCCTGATCATGATCGCCGCCGCGCCCGCGCTCGCGCAGGACACGGGTGCCAGCACCCAGGAGCCCAAGAAGAAGAAGGTCATCCGCCTGGATGCCCTCACCGTCGAGGGAAAGATCCAGAAGCCCCAGGCCTTCTACATCCTCCAGCGGTCGAACCTGAACTTCGACGACCTCAACCACCCCGAGAGCTTCGTGCCCAAGGTGGTCCAGACCGTCGACAAGCAACCTTTCTAGGGACCGCGCTGTCCAACACGAACATGGCTTCTCCTCAGCCCCAGGCCAACAAGCTGCTGCGCGTCGGCATCATCCAGGACCACCGCATCCTCGAGGAGCGTCACCTCCTCAGCGATGACGTCACCATTGGCCACGACGCCAAGAACACCATCGTCCTGCCGCCCTCGGAGGGCCTGCCGGCGAAGTTCGCCATCTTCGAGAACCGCAACAACCAGTACCAGCTCGTCTTCGACGACACGATGCATGGCCGGGTGAACCTGGGCAGCTCGGACGTCGACTTCGACCGCATCCGCAAGCAGGGCCTGGCCCAGGAGCGCGGCACCAACTACGTGCTGCCCCTGCAGGAGAGCGCTCGCGGCAAGGTGGACCTGGCCGACGACATCACCCTCTTCTTCCAGTTCGTCACGCCTCCGCCCGAGTCGGAGAAGGTGACGCTGCCCCCGGACGTGCAGGGCGGCTTCTGGAAGGCGATGGACCGCGTCTTCTTCAGCATCCTCGCGGCCTCGCTCGTGTTCCACTTCGCCTGGGGCGCCTTCATCGTCTCGAGCGCCCCGCCCACCGAGCCCGAGCTGGCGCTGGATCAGCTGGAGGACCGCTTCGTCTCCGCCATCATCCCGCAGAAGCCGCCCGAGCCGGAGAAGGTGGCCGAGGCCCCCCAGGCCGCCGCCGAGGAGGCCTCCGAGAAGAAGGAAGAGAAGAAGAGCGGCGAGGCCAAGGCGGACTCCAAGCCCCAGGACGCGGCGACGCAGAAGGCGGAGCTCGTCAAGAAGGTGCAGGGCAAGGGCCTGCTGAAGATCCTCGGCTCGAGCTCGGGCGGTGGCGGCGCGTTCGCGGACGTGCTCGGCGGCAGCACCGGCGGCGGAGAGATCGCCGAGGCGCTGGCCGGCGCGGGCGGCGTGGGCGTGGCCACCAGCGAGGCCCTGGGCGCCAACGGCCCCAAGGGCGGCGGCGCCGGCAACGTGGCCAGCATCGGAGACCTGGGCACCAGCGGCGGCGGCAAGGTGGACCTGGGCGCCAAGAAGGAAGTCGAGGTGCAGGGCCGGGTGAAGGACGCCGCGCCCGAGGTGGAGAGCGCGGACGTGGATCGCGACGCGCTGACCCGCTACGTCAAGGCGCGCCTGAAGGCCATCCAGAACTGCTACGAGAAGGAGCTCAAGCGCAACCCGGGCCTCAAGGGCAAGGTGGTGGTGCGCTTCAGCATCATGCCCAGCGGGCGCACCGGCGACATCGACATCGAGGAGAACACCCTGGGCAACGATGCGGTGGGCAGCTGCATCCGCACCGTCATCCGCAGCTGGGTGTTCCCCTTCAAGCCGGACGACGAGGTCCCCGTCGCCTATCCCTTCGTCTTCTCGCCCGCGAGCTGAGCCCCCGCGCGCGGCCGGAGCCCTGGTCGCGCGTTGACACCCCTGCCCCCTGCTTCTACGCTCAAGAGTCGCCTTTCCTTCGAGCCGGAGACCTGGGTGAGTCGTATGCGCTTCATCGGATTGCTGCCTGTGCTGCTCGCGGCGGGGCTCGCCGTGGCGCAGGGCGTGAATCCCCCGGGCAAGGCCGGTGGCGCCAAGGGCCTGCCCGCCCTGGAGAAGGCCAGCGGCGTGAAGGATCCGGACAAGCTCGAGCGCAGCGCCAGGGCCGTGGCCGACATGCGCACCGTGCTGCGCGAGGTGCTGGAGAAGCTCGAGGAGGCCCGGCGCACCAAGGACGTGGTGAAGCTCAACTGCGTCAACGAGAAGCTCACGCAGATCAAGGGCCTGCTGCGCATCTCCGAGACGGCGGACGTGGCGCTGCAGGAGGCCGTCACCCGGCAGGACAGCACCGCCAGCGAGCACGAGTACACCAAGGTGATGATCGCCAACCAGAAGGTGGCCCAGCTGCGCTCGGAGACCGAGGAGTGCATCGGCCAGCTCGCCTTCCGCACCGACGAGAACCTCTCCGTCGAGGTGGAGGAGCCGCGCGACTTGCCCGGGGGCGATCCCACCCGGCCGCCCTCGCCGCCGGACATCATCGTCCGGCCTCCGCCGGCCAGCCCGACGCTGTAGGTTCTGTCCCGTTCGTAGGACTGATCCAGACGCTTGCAATCCAACAAATTTCTGCGGGCGTACGGAGGCTGCGTGCTATGACCCGAGCAGGGCCGTAGCCAGCCGTAGGGAAAGGTAGCCGGCATGCCGGCGCGATCGTCTGAGTCATGACGCAGTCTGGCAACATCCGCTGGGCCCTTTGCGCGCTGGTACTTGCGGTGCTGGGCCCTGCCATGGCCCGGGCGCAGCAGACAGCGGTGCCCGCGGGCGGCAACGGCATCAAGGTGGGAGAGGGGCGACTGCACCCCTTCTTCGACTTCGAGGCGCGGCTGGACACGGCGGTGGGCTACTTCCCGGACCTCGCCACGTCGGATCCCAATGACGTGACGGCGTCCCTGTCTCCGGAGCTGGTGCTGCGGCTGCGCCCGGGGCTGAAGCTGGATGTGCCCTCGTCGAAGATGGCGGTCCACGCCTCCGGGCGGCTGGAGTACGTGCGCTACACGGGGCTGCTCACGGAGCAGTCCACCTATGGCTCGCACCTGGAGGGAGCGGCGGATCTGACGCTCCACTTCAACCCCGAGGGGCAGGTGGGCCTCATCCTGGCGGATCAGTTCCTGCGCTCGGACCAGACGCGCAACGCGGCGCTGGGCGCGGGCGTGCTGTCGCTCTTCAACGAGGCGCGCGCCTCGGTGCCCATCAAGCCCGGCGGCGGCGCCGTCGAGGTGACGCCCGAGCTGGCCTGGGCAGTCGAGTTCTTCGAGCCCATCGGCCTGGCCGTGCCCGTGGGGTGCACGGAGGGCGTGTGCGATCCCATCGCCGTGGACGCGTTCGACTACATGAACGTGCGCGCGGGAGCGAGCGGCCGCTGGCGTTTCCTGCCGAAGACGGCGCTGGTGCTGGAGACGAACCTGAGCGTGCGCGAGTACCTGCGCAACACCGCCAGCCCCAACGCCGTGCTGCTGCGGGCCATGGGCGGGCTGGCGGGCCTGGTGTCGGCGAAGATCGCCGTCACGGCCAAGGTGGGCTGGGGCTACAACTTCGGCAGCTCGGGGGGCAGCACCTTCATCGGCCAGCTGGAGGGCACCTACCTGTTCAGCCCCACGATGACCTTCAAGGGCGGCTACCTGCGGACGCTGGACCCGGTGGCCTCCTATGGCCTGTTCCGCGACGACCGCGGCTACGTGGAGGCGCGGGCCCTGATGGGCGGAAAGCTGATGCTGCACGGGTACGCCGCCGTCGACTTCCTGGGCTTCTATGATCCGACGCGGCCGCGCAACGACACGCTGGTGACGCTGGACATGGGGCCGGACTACCAGTTCAAGCCGTGGCTCGTGGGCGCGGTGGGCTACCTGCTGACCACACGCTCGTCCTCGGTGGAGGGCTCGGGCCTGAACTTCACGCGCCACGAAGGGTATCTTCGGCTGACGCTGGTGTACTGAGCCCTGGTGATGCGCTCCCTGCCCGTCCTGTTCCTGGCCCTGCTGCTCGCGGTGGCTTCCGCGTGCCGCTCGGCCGCGCCGGCCACGCCCCTGCCCCTGCCCTCGGCGGAGGACTCGTCCCCGGCGAGCAGCCAGGCCAACACCATGGGCCCCGGAGACATGGTGGAGGTGCGCGTCTTCCAGGAGCCGGACCACTCCGGCATCTGGCGCGTGTCCCCCGAGGGGACCATCGACTACCCGCTCTGCGGCAAGGTGGAGCTGGCCGGCCGCACCTCGAGCACGGCCGCGGACTCCCTGCGGGAGTGCCTGTCCCGCTACCTGCGGCGGCCCCAGGTGTCGGTGCTCATCCGCGAGTACAACTCGAAGAAGATCTTCGTCTTCGGCGAGGTGCAGAAGCCGGGCACGTTCCCGTACGACGGAGAGATGAGCATCATCCAGGCCATCACCCTGGCCGGCGGCTTCACCAGGACGGCCGCCCAGAACAGCACCAACGTGACGAGGCTGGTCGACGGGCAGGAGCGGAAGATCCGCGTGCCGGTCGAGGACATCGGCGTGGGACGGGAGAAGAACTTCCAGCTCCAGCCCGGCGACATCGTCTTCGTGCCGGAGAGCTTCTTCTAGGCCTGAGGCCGCTCGGCACGCGTGCCGGAGTGCCAGCGCCCGGCCCCTCAGCCGAGGGCCGTGAGGACCAGGCGGCACTCCTCTCGAAGCACCGCGGCCAGTCCCGGCGCGCCCGCCAGCACGTCTCCGTTCATTACATCGAAGGGCGAGCCGTCGATCTGCGTCACCACCCCGCCCGCCTCCGCCACCAGCAGCGCGCCCGCGCCGATGTCCCACGGCTTGAGGCGGAACTCGAAGAAGCCGTCGAAGCGCCCCGCCGCCACGTATGCCAGGTCCAGCGCGGCGCTGCCCGTGCGCCGGATGCCCTGCGCGTGGCGGATGAAGTGGTTGAGCAGCCCCACGGGCATGTCCGGGTTCTCGCGCACGTCGTAGGGGAAGCCCGTGCACAGCAGCGCTCGTCCCAGCTCCGTGGCGTCGCTGGCCTTCAGCGGCCGGCCGTTGAGCGTGGCGCCCTCGCCGCGCGCCGCGGAGAAGAGCTCGTCGCGCATCGGATCGTACACCACCCCGGCCAGCAGCCCGCCCGGCCCGTCCACCGCCACGCTCACGCTGAAGTGCGGCACGTGGTGGGCGTAGTTGGTGGTGCCGTCCAGCGGATCGATGAGCCAGCGCAGGCCCGAGCCCGCGGAGGCCCCGCTCTCCTCGGCCAGGATGGAGTGGTGGGGGTAGCGCTCGCGCAGGAAGCGCAGCAGCGCCTCCTCGGAGGCCTTGTCCGCGTCGGTGACGAGATCGATGCCGCTGCGCTTGAACTCGATGGTGCGCTCGCCCAGGAAGCGCTCGGCGAGCACGCGGCCGGCGAGCCGGGCTGCCTCCTCCGCCGTGCGGCGCAGCGCCGAGGGCGTCTCCTGCTCCATGGCTCCGCCTCCTCCGCTCACTGCGCGCGCTCGGCGAGCAGCTGCTCGATCTCCGTCTGGTACTTCTGGAGGAACTCCTCCGCGAAGCCCTCGTGGGCGAAGCGCACCACGCCCTTGCGGTCCAGGATGAAGGTGGTGGGCATCATCTTCACGCCCAGCGTCTTCTCGGCCACCTGCGCGTTGGCGTCCAGGAGGATGGGCAGGCTCACCTTCTCCTCCTGCAGGAAGGCGGGGATGGCGCGCGCGTCCTCGTCCACGTTCAGCGCGTACACCTTGAGGCCACGCGAGCCGTACTCCTTGGCCAGCTGCTCGTAGAGCGGCAGCGCGTCGCGGCACGGCTCGCACCAGGTGGCCCACACGTCCAGCAGCACCACGCTGCCGCGGTCGCTGGCCACGGTGTAGGGCGAGCCGTCCGGGTAGCGCTTCACCTCGAAGCTCAGCGGCGCGCTCAGGCCGCCCTGGGCCTGGCCCACCTCGGCGGCGGGGGCCATGGAAGCCGCCCGGTCCCCCGCGACGAGCGGAGGCAGCGCCGAGTTCTGCGCGCAGCCGGCGAGCGACAGGAAGACGAACGCTCCGAGGAACGGACGCATGGACTAACCCTCCCCTGCCCGGGCCTCGAGGGCCTTGAGCAGCTTGTCGATGAAGCCACCGAAGGCGCCGTTGCTCATCACCAGCAGCACGTCACCGCGCCGGGCCTCGCGAGCCACGCGCTCCACGAGCGAGGGCACATCCGTCGAGGCGTCGGCCTGGATGCCCTGGGCCTGGAGCGCCTCGCAGAGCCGAGGCACATTCAGCTCCTCGTCGACGGGCACCTTGTCGTGGCGCTCGGGCACCTTGAGGCTGGCCCGGGTGGCGCCGGTGAAGGCGTGGGCGTAGTCCTCCTGGTGGATGTTGCGGCGGCTGGTGTTGGAGCGCGGCTCGAAGATGGCCCACAGGCGCCGCTCCGGGTAGCGGTGGCGGATGGCGGCGATCGTCTCGCGCACCGCAGTGGGGTGGTGCGCGAAGTCGTCCACCACGAGGATGCCGTGGGGCTCGCCGCGCACCTCCTGGCGCCGCTTCACGCCGCTGAAGCTGGCCAGCCCCTTGGCGATCTCCTCGAAGGAGAGCCCCAGGCCGCGCGCGGCGGCGATGACGCTCAGCGCGTTCTCCACGTTGTGCGCGCCGGACAGCTGCATCCGCGCCGTGCCGAGCACCGTGCCGCGCTCCACCACCTCGAAGCGGGCGCCCTCCGGGCCGAAGGAGACGTTGCGAGGCGTGTAGTCCGCCTGGGCGCCCTCCCTGGCCACGTACGTCACCACCCGGGCCGACGTGAGGCCGGCGATGCGCAGCGCGTTGGGGTACGCCGCGCAGACGACGAGCTGGCCGTCCGAGGGGATGATCTTCACGAACTTCTCGAAGGTGGCCTCGTAGTGAGGCATGTCCTTGAAGATGTCCGCGTGGTCGAACTCCACGCTGGTGAGGATGGCGGTGCGCGGCTGGTAGTGGAGGAACTTGGAGCCCTTGTCCCAGTACGAGGTGTCGTACTCGTCCCCCTCGACGACGAAGTGCTGCCCCTTGCCCACGCGGTAGTTGCCCGCGTAGTTCTGGGTGACGCCGCCCACCAGGAAGGACGGATCCCTTCCGGCCTCGACGAGGACGTGGGCCATGAGCGAGGACGTCGTCGTCTTGCCGTGGGTGCCGGCCACCACCACCGAGTGGGCGCGCTTGAGGAAGAGCGAGCCGAGCGCCGCCGGGAAGCTCATCTGGCGGATGCCGCGGGTGCGCACCTCGGTGGCCTCGGGGTTCACCCGGCGGATGACGTTGCCGATGATGACGAGGTCCGGCCTGGCCGCGTCCAGGTTCTCGGGGCGGTAGGGAGTGAGGACGGGGATGTTCCAGGCCTTGAGCATGTCGCTCATGGGCGGGTAGACGTTCTCGTCGCTGCCGGTGACTTCGTAGCCGGCGGCCTTGAGCATGCCGGCGAACGAGCCCATGCCGGTGCCCGCCACGCCCACCAGGTGGATGCGGCGCACGGCGCCGGGCTCGATGGTCTCCAGGACGTTTCCGTTGTCGTCAGCCATGATTCCCTTGAGTCAGTTCGTCGGGTCGGCGAGCCCGAGCGCCTCCACCACGAGATCGTGGAAGAAGGGCCGGAACTCGCGGATGCGCAGTTCCTTGCGGCCGTGGGCCACGCGGTTGGTCACGAGCGCCACCACGAGCGCGCGGCGCAGGTCCACCCAGAGGCTGGTGCCGGTGAAGCCCAGGTGTCCCACGGCGCCGGGCGCGGTGTTGCCGATGAAGTGGCCAGCGCTGGAGCCCTCCACCGAGGGCGAGTCGAAGCCCATGGAGCGCGTGCTGCCCTTCACGATGGGGTCGGTGGCGAGGAGCCGGTGCCACAGCGGCCCGGGAGCGAGCGCGGGGCTGCCGGCGCACCCGTCCAGGACGGCCTGGCCGAAGCGGGCCACGTCCACGGCGGTGCCGAACAGGCCGGCATGGCCGCTCACGCCGTCCATGACCCAGGCGTTGTCGTCGTCCACCTCGCCGGGAGGACTGGCGCGGGTGGGCAACTCGCCCCACATCTGCTCCTGGCCGGGAGCGGGCTCGCGGGGACGCGTGGGGCCGGTGGGCGCCACCTTGCCGTCCGTGGGCAGCTCGGAGAGGCGGTGGAAGCGCGCGCCCAGGCCGAGCGGCTCGGCGATGTGCTGGTTGAAGAGGAAGTCCAGGGGCTGGCCGGCGGCGCGGGAGAGGATCTCTCCCAGGAGGATGAAGCCCACGTCGCTGTAGGCGGTGCGGGTGCGCGGCGGAGCGGCGAGCTGCGTCTGGGCGGCGGCCCGCACCACCTCCTCGCGGACGCGGACGCGGGTGGCCTGGGGACAGGTCGGCTCGAGCAGCTCCGGGGTGGAGGTGAGCGCCTGGGCGAAGAACGGGACGAAGGGCGGCAGGCCGGAGCGGTGGTAGAGCAGGTCCGCCACGGTGGCGCCGGCCTCGCTCACGGGAGCGCCGGGGAAGAAGCGCGCCACCTGGGTCTCCGGGCCGACCTTGCCCTCGGTCCACAGGCGCAGGAAGAGCGAGGTGGTGCAGAGCACCTTGGTGACGGAGGCGAGATCGAACCGGGTGTCGCCGGTGGCCCTGCCGGCCACGCCGCCGAACACCTGGACGCCCCGGTGGAGCACCACGGCCTGGGCGGCGGGGAAGACGCCACCGGCGACGGCGCCTTCGAGGACGCCCTGGAGGTTGCTGATGGGGTGATTCATTCGCGCACCGCCCCCTCGAGGAAGGTGAGGCGCGCCTCGCCCGCGTCCAGGCGCACGGCGGTGCCGAGGGGAACCGGGTAGTTCAGGGTGCCGTGGCCGATGAGGAAGCCCGCGGCGCAGGGCAGGCCCGTCTCTTCCGCGAGCGAGCGCAGCACGTCCGCGCTGGAGTAGGTGGGGTTCTTCTCCTCGCAGTCGGTGAAGTCGCCCAGGACGATTCCGCGCACGCGATGGAAGACGCCGGCGAGCCGCAGGTGGGTCCACATGCGGTCCAGCCGGTAGGGACGCTCGCCGATGTCCTCGAGGAGGAGCACGGCGCCCTCCAACGAGGGCAGGTAGGGCGTGCCGAGCAGCCGGGTGACGAGGGAGAGGTTGCCGCCCATCAGCGGGCCCTCGACGACGCCGGGGACGTAGGTGGCGGAGCCGGAGAGCGGAGGTGGAGGCTCGGGGGACTCGAGGAGGCGGAAGAGGCGCTCCTGGACGTCCGGAGGCTGCTTGCCGAGCTGGGTGAGGACGGGGCCGTGGATGGAGACGCGGCCGAGGGCCTGGAGCGCGAGGTGGACGGCGGTGATGTCCGAGAAGCCCACGAGCGAGGTGGGAGCCGTGTCGGCGAGCGGCAGGTCCGGCAGGAGGCGCATGCTCCCGTACCCACCGCGGGCGCAGAAGACGGCGCGGGCGCGCGAGTCCAGGAGGGCGCGGGAGAGCTCCTCACGGCGGCGCCGGTCGTCCCCGGCGAGGTAGCGCCAGGCCTCGTAGAGGTCGGGGCCGTACTGGGGCGAGTACCGCTGGGCGATGAGGGCGAGTCCGGCCTCGAACCCGGGCCGATCGAAGGGACCGGCGGGGGCGACGATGTGGACGGGGTCCCGAGGACGAAGGAGGAGCGGCTTCTGCCAGCGCACGTGCGCCTTCATAGCACCGAGCGCGAAGAGGGAACGGGACTTCAAAGGAGGCATGGGGGCAAGCGTCCAAAACCCTCCTCCCCGCGCTCTCCCCTACCCCGAGCGCTCGAGCACGGCCGCGAAGAAGGCATCGGTCCCCTGGCGGTGGGGGGCGCAGACGAAGAACCCCTCCTGGACACACTCGGGACGGAGCCACCCTGCCCCGGGAGGCACGAGTCGGAAGTCCGTCCGTTGGAGGAGGAAGCCGGCCACGAGGTCCTGGTTCTCGGCGCGGTTCACGGTGCAGGTGGCGTAGACGAGCCGCCCCCCTGGACGGACCAGGTCCGCCGCTCGGGAGAGCAGCTCGCGCTGGACGGGGACGAAGTCCGAGAGGACGGAGGGGGCCTTGAGGAAGCGGAGGTCCGGCCCTCGGCGGAGGGAGCCCAGCTCGGAGCACGGGGCATCCACGAAGACGCGGTCCACGGAGAGGCCCGAGGGGGGCGCGCGGAGGACATGAAGGTTGGAGAGGCCGGCGCGGGAGCACCGCTGCATGAGGCGGTCGAGCCGCTCGGCGTCGGAGTCGTAGGCGAGGAGCCGGCCCTGGTTCTCCATGGCGCCGCCGAGCAGGAGCGTCTTGCCCCCGGCGCCGGCACAGAGGTCGAGCACGGCCTCCCCGGGGCGGGCCTCCACGAGCAGGCCCAGGAGCTGGCTGCCCTCGTCCTGGACCTCGAAGAGGCCCTGCTGGAGGGCTGGGAGGCCATAGAGGTTGGGCCGGGGCCCCACCACCTGGAGGGCGAGCGGGCTCCAGGAGCCGGGCCGGGTCTCCACCCCCTCGGAGCGCAGACGCTGGGCGAGGGCCTCACGGGAGGTCCGCAGGGAGTTCACCCGCAGCGTGATGGGGCCGGGGACATTGAGGTGGGCACAGAAGTCCTCGGCCTCGGGCCCCCACTCCCGGGAGAAGTGGTCAGCGAGCCAATCCGGGAGGGAGGCCCGGAGGGCCAGGGACGGGGGCTCCTGGGTAACGAGCGCGGGGGAGGCCTCCACCCCGGCCAGAGAGGCCGCCTCGGCCTGGGGGACGCCGGCGAGCCCATGGAGGAGCGCATAGAGGAGCCAGGGGGCGGGAGCGTCGGGCCGCCCCAGCAGGTAGCCGAGTCGGCGGCGCCAGAGGCCCACATTGAAGGTTGCCTCCTTGAGGGCCTGGCGCTGCTCCCGGGAGAGGGAGCGATGCCCACGGAGGGTGCGATCCAGGACGCGCTCGGCGGGGGAGCCGGCGAGGACCTGGGAGAGGGCTTCGGAGGCAACGGGGGCGATTCCGGCGAGGCCGGACCAGGGCTGGGAGCGCAGGCGAGCGAGCGGATCCAATCGATCTGTTGACAGGTGAGGCTCCGTTCTCTAGAAATCGTCCTCGTCGCAACGGCCACGGGTCGCGGCGGCGGACATATTCCCCGATAGCTCAGCTGGTAGAGCGGGTGACTGTTAATCACCATGTCCGTGGTTCGAGTCCACGTCGGGGAGCACAGCATGACGGTAGTGGGAGAAACCGCGGACCTACGCAGGGCCGCGGTTTTTCTCGTTTTTTAGCTCGTCATGGCTCATCGCTCGACTCGGGCTCCTTTCTCCCACCGGTCTTCGGCGCCACGATGATGCGTTCGCCGTGGACTTCTATGCGCTCTATGAGACGCAGCACGTAGGCGCGGCCTATCTCCTCGCTGCGAACAAGCGTGCGCCAGGCGTCGAGAACCCGGCCGAGGGGCCAACCACGGCGGCTCGCCATATCCCGCCCGCGTTCCTCGGTGCAGACGATCCGCGTGATCGCCCCCAAGACGGCCGCATCCAGCGTCTCGGTCGAGATCCGGAATCCGCTGCACGCTTCCTTCCCGACGCGCAGGAGGTTTCGACAGTTGTAGTACCCATACGTGTAGTGCCCGTTGATGACCGTCTTGCCGCCGGTCTCATACTGGTAGCTCGCGCCGCACTTCCCGCTCCACGCGAGCCCCTTCAGCAGCTTCGGCCGCGTCGGGGCCCGACCGGGCGTACGCTTCGGCTCGCGCTCTCCACTGAGTTTCCGCGCGAGCGCCCACGTCTCCGTGTCGAGGATCGGCTCGACCTTCGTCGGTGGTGCACGACGCCGGGGTGCACCTCCACGGGCACGCTCCTGTAGCCATACGGGGCGCGCGCCCCAGGCCAGTACCCCTGTCGCACCGCCTCGCGCATCGCCGCCGAGGTACGCAGCCCGTTCAGCTCCGACTCGTACTGGTCGATGCACTCGAAGAAGCCCTCCATCAGCTTGCCCACCGGATCATCGGTGAACTCCTGCAGCACCGACATCACACGAACCCCCGCCTTTCGAAGCTTCGCCTTCATCACCCGCGCGTGCGCCGCATCGCGGGTGAAGCGCGACGTGTGGTGAACCACGATGGTGCTGATGGTGCTCGTCGGCTTCAGCGCGTCACCAAGGAGCCGCTGCAGCACGGGCCTTCTCCGGTCCGTGCCGGAGGCGCCGGCCTCGATGTACTCCTGCGCGATGGTGGCGCCATGGCGGACCGCGAACTCGCGGATGGCCTTCTGCTGCGCGGGCAGCGAGAGCTCCCGCTCGGCCTGCTCGGCGGTGCTGACTCGCACGTAGGCGACCCACTCCGTGCGTTCAGGGCGCTGTCGCATCGCGGGCCTCCCCGGTCTTCGCCTGTTTCGGGTCGAGCACCTTCGCGAGCGCCGACTCGATGAGCTGCCACTCCCAGGGGGGAGGCACCCCGAGCGGCCCCTCAGGCCGACAACTTCCAGGTTGAGGTGTCGCTTCCGCCTACGCGTCTGAGGGATGGTGGGTGTCATCCCCAAGAAACGCTGCTTTCGAGGCCACATTGGGACAACGAAACGACGGGCGATGTCGTTTCCCTACCCTTTCGCGAACGGCTTGAGCTTCCCGTTCCTGGTGATGGACTGGGTCGAGGGCGTGCACTTGTACGCGTGGGCACGGCAGCGCAAGCTCCACCTCCCACAGGTTGCTCGGGTGCTGGCACAGGTGGCCCGCGCGTTGGAGGCGCTGCACGCCATGGGTGGAGTGCACCGGGATGTCAAAGGCGGCAACGTGCTGGTGACCCAAGAGGGCCGCGCGGTGCTGACGGACTTCGGCTCGGCCATCTACCCGGGGGCGAGCGTGCTGACGCGGCAGGCGACGCCTGTGGGCACGCGGCAGTACTTGAGTCCCCAGGCGCTGCACCACTGGCAGAGGTTCTGGGGCCGCGCCGCACCTCGCTACGAGGCGGGCTCGGCCGATGACGTCTATGCGCTCGGAGTGACCGCGTGGCGCCTGGTCACGGGCACATACCCTCCCGGTGAACGGGTATCGCCCGAGCTCATGTCTGGCGCATCCCCGGAGATGGGGGCCATTGTCTGCCGGATGCTGGCGGAGGACCCTGCGGATCGAGGCTCTGCGGGAGCAGCCGCTCAGGCCTTCGAGACGGTAGCAAAGACAGCCGAGCGCACGACGGCTCTCCCGGTTCCCAGGCAAGCAGAGGGTGGTTCTTCCGCGAGCATGGCTCGCCGAGCGGTGGGGTTGGGGGTGGGGCTTGCTGCAGCGGTCGTGGGCCTGTGGGTGGCCGTCAAGACAGGAGGGATGCAGCAGGCACAGCTTGTGGACGGGCCCGCTGCGGTGGCGCAAGAGGCACGAGAGCAGGACCAGCCGGATGCCGGAACCACAGGCATGGCGGAAGCCGTCCCTGCAACGCGTGTGAATGGGACTCCGCCCATGTCCGAGCAGAAGGGGCTCAGCCTTGAGCTGCCGAAGAACCCTCTGCCAGGTCAGCGCAGACCTCCCTGTGTCAAACGTGAGAGCGAGATCAATGGGGGGTGTTGGACGCTGCTGGTCAACATGGAGCCACCGTGTGGCCCTCGTCTCTATGAGTGGAAGCAAGGGTGCTACTGGCCTGCCTTTGAAGCGCCGCGCCCGCCGACCTCGGATCCGCAGTGAGCAGGATGGCGTGTGGTGGATGCCAGAGGTAGACTTCACGCATCGGATTCTTCATGTGAAGGCTGCATCGTGGCGCACTGGATCAGGGGGGCTTCGCAGGTGGACATCGCGGTCCTGACAGTCATCCCGGCAGAGCTGGTGGCAGCACGTGAGGCCCTGGGAATTGCCGAGAGCGCCCGCTTCAAGGATGAGGTCGGCACCGTCTTCTACCGAGGCCGGGTTCGCTCAGCACGCGCGCGGCGGGATTACGATGTCGTGCTCACGTGCCTGGGCCGGGCGGGCAATGCGCTCTCTGCTGCCGCCGTGCAGGATGTCATCACCCGGTATCGTCCACAGCTCGTCCTGCTGATGGGGATCGCCGCCGGGATGAGGGGCAAGGTTCGCATCGGAGAGGTCGTGTTCTCCGAGCGGGTGGTCGCCTACGAGCCAGCAGCCGTGGCGCGCACACCCGAGGGCCACTCCCATGTGGAGCCGAGGCCCGAGATCCGAACGGTCTCCCATCGCGTGCAGCAGGACCTGGTCCACTACCGCCCGGACGAGGCGCGCCTGCGAGAGCGCTTCGAGCAGAGAGGCGGGAGCTTTCCGCTGCCGTCCTCAGGGAACGAGACGCTGTATCAGGCGCATGTGGCCAGCCGGCTGACGGTGAAGCTGGCGACGGTGGCGAGCGGGGAGAAGCTGCTGCGCGACCCGGACAAGCTGCGGGAGTTCCGCGCGCTGCATGGGAAGACGGAGGTGGCGGAGATGGAGGCCGCGGGGCTCATGGAGGCCTGCGAGCGGAGCGGGGCTCCCTGGCTGGTGATCCGGGGGATCTCCGACTTCGGGGACGAGTTCAAGGATGACCGCTTCCATGAGTTCGCGTCGCGTGCTGCGTCGGTGGTGATGGCGGACTTCATCGAACATGGCCTGGAGCTGGAGAAACGCAGAGGGCCTCGAACCATGGCTGTCGCCGCAGTGGCGTTGTGGGTCGCCGCCATGGGAGGTGGCGTGGCGTGGGGATCGCTAAGCGGGGGCGAGGAGTCGCAGCCTTCCCATGCGATGGCCTCGGAGCAGGCTGGCTCGAAGGGTGAGACGAAGCCTGCCACCCCCATCCAGCAAGTGGCTCCCGAGGAGAAGCCGCCATCGTCAGGTGGTTCGAAGCCTCGGCCCGCCGTGGTTCCTCAGCCCCAGTCGACAAAGGCCGCTCCGGAACCCAGCTCGACGGAGGGGAACCCACCCGCCATGAAGACGAAGATCGGCAACGTCAAGGCGGGAGATGGCGCCGGACTCAAGGTCGGGAACGTCAAGGGGGAAGGCTCGGCCGACACGCAGGTCGGGGACGTGACCTGCGGCGACAACTGCGTGCTTGAAGCCGGCAACAAGGAGGAGTGAAGCCCGTGTGGAAGAGCTTGATGGCATCCGCGCTGCTGCTGGCCGCCGGGTGCGCCCGTTCCGTGCGAGAGGGGCCGTCTCATCCCATTGAGCCCGTGAAGCCAGGGCTGTGCAGAGAGAAACTGGGACCCAGCCCCTTCAAGAATCCACGGGCAGTCCACTTCCTGGTCGCTGACTTCCATGGGGCTTCCTCGGGGGGAGGTGTGCCGGATTTCTCGGAGACGGTGTCGAAGCAGGTGACGCGGGCGCTGGAGACCTTCAAGGAGGAGGTGCTGCGCAATCCGCAGGAGTTCGACATCGCGATACCGGAGGGGTCGCTGGAGATCGAGCGGCTCTCGTGCTTCCTGGAGAACCACGAGCAGGCGGAGGCTGCGGCGCGGGAACTGGATGCAGATGTGGTGCTCTGGGGGCAGGCGTTCTGCAACGCGGTGTCGCCCGTGGTGGTGAACAACCAGAGCACGACGAGCGTGGGGGACATCTCTGCAGGCAGTGGCAGTGTGATCCGGATCGGCAACACGGAGGTGAATGCGGGCAAGCCCTACACGGTGTGTCCCAAGGCGACGCTGTACCGCACGGAGCGCAGCTACGGTCGGGAGAGCGAGAGGGGAGTGGACTTAGCAAGTCTGGGACATCTGGATCTGCCAACGCTGCGTGCGACGGAACCGTTCGTCTTGGTGCAGTTCTCCTTAGGGCTCCATTTTTATGAGTTGGGTAATTATTGGCTGGCAGCGAGATTCTTTGAAAGGTCGGCCGAGAGAGTGCTGCCTAAGGAACGAGATGCGGCGGGACTCAAGCTTGTCCTTGGGCTTGTCTATCTGCACCTACCCAATCTGAGGTTATCGCTTCGATACAGCAAGGAAGCTCTGGAATCCGTGGTTGGCAGCCATCGCCACTTAGAAAGTGTGCTCATCAACAACATCGGCAGTGCGCTCCAGGAGCAGGGGGACTACGCGGGAGCGCTGGAGCACTACCGGCGAGCGCTGGCGAT
>NZ_JAHXBG010000040.1 GCF_020103725.1 Hyalangium gracile
AGCCCACTGCGCTCCAGGTACTGCTCCAGCGGCTCTTCTCCAATGAACATCCGCCTCTGGCCCTGCTGGAACCTCACCCCCCCGGCGCCTGCAGGCTGCGGCCGCTGGCTGGCTTCCACCTCGAAGCCAAATCCCCTCTGCTGCGTCTCCGGCACCCCTCGGGCTCGCTTCGGCGTCTTGCTCGGCTCGTTCACACCTGCCTTCCAACCACGCCCTACCTTCCAAGTCGATCCCCTTGTCACCTACCTCCTACGTTACCCTACAGCTTATTTCGACAGGCTCACAAGCGGACCAGTCGGCGGCATTCTCGCCCGACACGGGCCCGCTTGTGTCCTACCGGACTTCCCTGAAACCGATCAGGAGCGCGAGGAGCCGCGCAGCTTGGAGAAGTACTCCTCGCGCGAGAGGACGCCTCGGGTATCCAGCACCTCGATGAGCGCGCTGAGCGAGCGGGCCTGGTTGGCGACCATCTGCTGTAGATCCGCCACCTGCTGGGTGAGGACCTCCAGGCGCTGCTGCAGGTCGGCCTCGCGGGCCGATGAGAGCCGGTGCGGCGCGGGCGGGGAGAACTCGTACACGGGCTCGCTGATACCGAACTGATCCGGGCTGGCGGTCGTGGTGGCCATGCCCCCGTAGTAATGCTTGCGGATGGCGCGCTCGATGGCCGAGGCGCTGCTGACCACGACCTGGACCTTCTGCTCGGTGTGGAAGGCCAGCTCCTGGAGCGCCTCCACGTTGGTGGGGTCCGCGCTGGCCAGGGTGATCGTCTTGTGAGCGGTGTCCGCGGCGACGGGGAAGACGGTGTAGCGCTCGGCGAGGTCCACGCGGAAGAGCTTGAGCAGGTACTCGGGCGGGTTGAGCCCATCCAGCTCCACGACGGGGATGTGCAGCTGGCGCGAGAGGGCGTGGACCATGGAGCTCTCGTCCACGAAGCCCATCTGCACCAGGGTGAGGCCGAGCTTGCCGCCCCACTTGCGCTGCTCGGCCAGGGCCGAGCGCAGCTGGGTCTCGGTGAGGAGGCCGGCGTCCATGAGGATCTCGCCGAGCCGCTTCTTGCGCGTGGGGGGAGGGGGCGAGGAAGGAGGGCTCACCGCACCAGGGTAGCAGCGACCGTAGGGACGGCAACACCCGGTGACGAGAATGGGCCCCAGGCCGCGCATTGAGGTATGTGTGGGGAATGGCGCGATGCACGTTCCTGGTCTTGATGGCGTTTCTGTCGGGGTGTGCCACCACGCGGCTGGCGGGCGCGGATCTGGACCGCGTGACGCAGCCGGCCTTCATCTCCCGGATCGAGGATGGCGCCGGGCCCAAGGCCCGCGTCTTCCGCGAGGATGACGCGTACGGCGAGAAGCTGAAGAAGCTCGAGCCGAAGGAGGCCGATCGCCGGCTGCAGGCGAAGCTGAGCAAGGCGGTGACGCGCTTCGAGATCTCCGAGCGCCTGCGGGTGAGCACGATCAACCAGCTGCCGCGGGAGCGGCCCTGGACGAACATCGTGGATCCGGCGCGAGTGGCCTCGGCGCTGGAGAGCTTCCTGGTGGAGGAGGTACCGGCGAACGCGCCGGACTACGATCTGCTCACGCCGCTGGGCTCGGATGTCGTGGTGGAGTTCGTCATCCAGGACTACGGCATGCGCAGCGACAAGGGGCACGCGGGCGCGTACCTGAAGGGCTACGGGCGCATGTTCCGGCTGGATGGCCGCTCCGAGCAGTGGCGCCGACCGTTCGAGGTGGACCAGCTCGAGGCGGGGGCTCCGCACCTGGATCCGTTCAGGGTGGGCAAGGATCCGGACCTGTTCCGGCAGGCGATCACGTCGCTGCTGGACGGCGTGGCGGAGCAGTTCGCGCAGGATCTGACGCCCAAGGATCGCCGGGGAGGGCCGCCGCTGCCGGAGGGGCCGGAGCTGACGGCGCCGGACAGCACGAACCGCACCGGTCGTGAGAACCAGCAGCCGCCGCCGAAGCCGGAGCCGGAGCTGCCCGCGGGCGAGCTGCCGGATCCGGATCCCTGAGCGGGCCGTCCTTCAGCCCGGCTTTGCCGCGGGAGCGTCGACGTAGCCGCTCTGGGCCAGCCGCACGCCGTTGCGGGCATAGATCTCGGCGGAGTGGTGGCCCACGCCGTTGGCGTCGATCCAGCGGTTGTAGAAGTTGAAGAGCGCGCAGACGTTGACGGCGTCGTAGATGGCCTCGTCCGACCAGCCCACGGCCTTGAGGGCATCCACGTCCTCCTGGCGGATCCTCGCGGGGGCCAGGTTGACCTTCTCGATATAGGTGAACAGAGCCTTCTCGGCCTCGGAGATGGGGGCCGTGTGGTGGTTCTCGAGGACGGCTTCGACCTTCTTCACATCACCCAGCAGATTCGCCGCGACCGCGGCGTGGGAGTGAAGTCAAAACAAGCAGTGATTGCCGCGGGAGGTGAAGGCGGCGATCAGCTCGCGCATCCCCGCGGGCAGGGGAGAAGGGCCGCGCATGATACCCTCGGTGAGGGCGGACAGCGGGTCGGTCACCTGCGGCTTGAACGCGAACAGGTGCCAGATGCGAGGGAAGGGCCTGCCCGTCTCGCGGCACCGCTGGATGAGCGAGGAGTAGTGGCCGACGCCTTGATGCGCCTCGACGTCCTTCAGGAACATCGGGTCCATGATGATGATCTCCCGATCAGAAGAGCGCATGCTCGGCAAGGAGCACCGCGAGCCCCACGATGAAGCTCAAGAGCGTCACCGGTACGCCGATCCGCAGGTAGTCCATGAAGGACATCTTCACCTTGTCGCGCGCGGCCTCGAACACTATCAGGTTGGCCACGCTCCCGATCAAGGTCAGGTTCCCCGCCAGCGTCGAGCACAGCGCCAGCACGTGCCACCCCAGCTCCGGGTTCTGAAGCGTCGGCACCCACGTGCGCGCCAGCATCACGAACGGCACGTTGCTGAACAGGTTCGACGCCACCAGCGTCAGCGCCGCGAACCCCAGCGTCTCCCGCCACGGCGGCCCCGCCATCAGCGGAGCGAAGATCGTCCGGATCTCCTCCGCCCAGCCGTGCTTGTTCACCCCGTACACCACGATGAACAGGCTGGCGAAGAACAGCAGCAGCACGAAGTCCACCCGCTCCATGATGGAGCGCGGCTCGCGGCGAGCCATGGCCATCACCACCGCGGCTCCCGTCAGCGCGCTCCAGCTCATGGGGAAGCCCAGGAAGAAGGCCACCACCACCGCCACCATCACCGCCAGCGTCAGCGCCAGCAGCGGCCGATCCACCGGAGGCGGAGGCGGCTGCGGATCGAAGCGCTTCGCGGGCAGCTCCTTGCGGAACAGGTACAGCAGCATCGCGATCACGATGCCCGTGGACAGAATCGCCGGCAGCGCCATGTACGCGGCGAAGCTCGCGTAGGACAGCTTCGAGGCCCCCTGGATGAGCATGTTCTGCGGGTTGCCCGTGAAGGTGGCCACCGAGCCGCTGTTCGAGCCCATGCACACCGCCAGCAGGTACGGCACCGGAGGCAGGCGAGCGTCCTCCACCACGGCCAGCACCAGCGGTGTCAGCATCAGGCACACCGTGTCATTGACGAGGAAGGCGGACAGCAGCGCGCTGATGCCCGTCACCGCCGCCAGCAGCAGCCGAGGCGTGTGGGCCATACGCACCGTGAAGGCCCCCGCCGTCCGGAAGAAGGCCGCCTGCGCCAGGTACGCCGCCAGCAGCATCATCCCCAGCAACAGGATGATCGTGTCCAGGTCCACCGCGTGGCGGGAGGGATCCTCGCTGTGGTTGAAGACCTCGGCCGGGGTGACCACCCCCAGCACCACCATGAGCACGGCGCCCAGCAGCGCGCCGCCCGGGCGGTCCAGCTTGAGGAAGGGCAGGCGCGCCCCGGCGATGAAGACGTACGTCAGCAGGAAGATGGCGAGGGCCACGAAGCGCGGACAGTACCCCAAGCGCTTCTGCTACGCTGCATTGCTCATGCATCGCGGCACAGGGACACCATGACCGGCACCAGCCGGCCCGAAGAGGGGCCGGTGCAGCTCGATGGCAGCGAAGGCGAGGGGGGAGGGCAGATCCTCCGCTCGGCGCTCTCCCTGTCGCTCATCACCGGCCGGCCCTTCCACATCACCCGCCTGCGCCAGCGCCGGGATCCCTCGGGCCTGCGCCCCCAGCACCTGGCCTGCGTGCGCGGCGCCGAGGCCCTCAGCTCCAGCACCAGCGAGGGGGCCACCGTGGGGGCCTCGGAGCTCTCCTTCACCCCGGGCCCCGTGCGCCCAGGCGACTACCTGCTGGAGGTGGGCACCGCCGGCAGCACCCCGCTGCTCTTCCAGTGCCTCTTCTTCCCCCTGGCTCTGGCCGGAGGCGGGCAGCTCACGCTGCGCGGAGGCACCCACCTGCCGCACAGCCCCAGCTACCACTACCTCGTCAACGTCTGGCTCCCGGTGATGCACGCCTACGGGCTGCACGCCTCCCTGAGCCTCACGCACGCGGGCTTCTACCCGGAGGGCGGCGGCGAGTTCCAGGCGGAGCTCTCCGCTCCGGCCGAGCCCCCGCGGCTGGTGGATCTGCCCGCGCGCGGCACGCTGCAGGACATCACCGTCAGCTCCTTCGTGGGCGGGCTGCCCTTCTCCATCGCCGATCGCCAGTCCCGCGCCGCCGAGGCCGCGCTGCGCGAGCGGGGGCTCTACTGCCACTCGCAGAACCGGGCGCTGCCCGTGACGCGCTCGGCGGGCACCGTCACCTTCATCCTGGCGGAGTTCGAGAACACCTTCGCGGGCTTCACCGCGCTCGGAGAGCGGGGACGGCCGGCGGAGGAGGTGGGGCGCGAGGCCGCCGAGGCGGTGGCTCGCTTCATGGAGTCCGCCGGCGCCATCGACGAGCACCTGGGGGATCAGCTCCTGCTCCCGGCGGCGCTGCTGGCCGCGGGGAGGCTGGGCCCGTCCACGCCAGGCACCACGCGCTTCACGGCCTCACGGGTGACGGAGCACCTGACGACGCATGCCCGCGTCATCGAGCGCTTCCTGCCCGTGAAGGTAGCCGTCGAGCCGGGCGGCGCGGTGGAGGTCCGCCCGGCCTGAGGCGTCAGCGGCCTAGGCCTCGTCCTCGGCGCTCGCCTTGCCCGAGGCGCCGAAGGTGTTCACGTCGGCGATCTCCTTCGTCGTGTTGCGGTACGCGCGCAGCGCGAACGGCGTGGCGACGAGGAACACGATGCCGGCCAGGCCGATGGCGGCCCAGGGCACCGGTGTCTCCTTGATCTGGATGTCCTTGCCGTAGGCGTTCATGTTGCCGCCGAGCTGCTTGGCCTTGAGGGCGGCCCGCTCCTCCTCGGTCATGGCGGGAGGCGGCTTGAACTCCTGCACGGGACGGCCGGCCAGGACGGCACCCCCGGAGAGCAGGGCGGACAGGACGATGAGGCGCGAGAGCGTACGCATGGCCAGCCATGCTACCACGGGTAGGCCAGCGGAGAGCCACCCCAGGCTATGGGAAGCCCGCGGCGAGGGCTCCCGGAGCGGGCAGGGGAGCTTCCGGAGCCTCTTCAGAGCCCCTCCGGAGCCTCCATCACCCCGCGCACATCCCCGTGGAACAAGGCTTGCGTCCGCCCCGGCCGTCCATGACGCTCGGGGACGACTCCTTCCCTCGGGCCTCCATGCTGCGCCTCGTCTTCGTCGCCATCGCCAACCTGCTGCTGCTGGTGCGGACCCTGCTCGGGCTGCCGTTCCGCCTGCTGGCCTCGCGACACCGCCCCACCTACGTCCGCTTCCGGCTCGCCGGAGATCCGCCCTACCGCGAGCAGCGAAAGAGCCGCTTCAAGCTGGGCGGCTCGAGCCCGGAGCCCGGCACCGTCTCCTCACTGGAGTCCTTCCAGGAGGCGCTCGGGCTGCTGGCCCGGGACGCGCACGTGAAGGGCATCCTCCTGGAGCTCGAGGGGCTGGAGGTCGCCTCCGCGAAGAAGGACGTGCTGGTGAAGCTGCTCACGGACTTCCGGGCGGCGGGCAAGCGCGTGGTGGGCTGGGCCGTGAGCCTGGACAACCTGGGCTACCAGGTGCTGTGCGCCGCGGACGAGGTGCTCCTGGCGCCCGCGGGCCGGCTCGAGCTGGTGGGCTATGCCGCCGAGGCCACCGCGCTGGGCGAGGGCCTCTCCCGGGTGGGCATCCAGGCCCACTTCGTGCGGCGCGGCGACTACAAGACGGCCCCGGAGCTGTTCACCCACGCCCACGTCTCGGACATCCAGCGGCAGACGCTCGAGGCCTTCCTCGACGAGCGCTACGCGGACCTGGTGGACACGGTGGCCCGGGGCCGCAAGAAGACGCCCGAGGAGGTCCGGGCGCTCATCGACTCGGGGCCCTACAGCGCCCAGCGCGCGGTGGCGGCGGGGCTGGTGGATGGGGTCTGCGGCGAGGCCGACCTGCCGGCACGGCTGGACGAGCGCCGTCGCCAGGAGAAGGACCCGGACGACGCCGAGGAGCCGATCGAGCCGATGTCCCACTGGTTCTCCACCCAGCCCTTCCCCCAGGTGAAGTGGAGGCCGATGCGGCGGCGGCCGAAGCTCGGGCTGGTGAAGGTGTCGGGGATGATCATCCCGGGGAAGGGCTCCGGAGGCATGGGCCCGAAGACGGCCGGCGCGGAGTCGGTGGTGAAGGCGCTGCGCCAGGCGGGGCGGGACAAGCGGGCCAAGGCGGTGGTGCTCTACATCGACAGCCCGGGCGGCTCGGCGCTGGCCTCGGAGCTGATCCTGGAGGCCGTGCAGCGCGTGGGGCGCAAGAAGCCGGTGATCGCCTTCGTGGATCAGGTCTGCGCCAGCGGCGGGTACATGGCCGCGCTGGGAGCCAAGGAGATCTGGACGACGCCGCACGCCATCATCGGCTCCATCGGCGTCTTCGCCGGGAAGTTCGAGGCCTCCGGGCTGATGGAGCGCCTGGGCGTGCGCAGGACGATCATCGCCCGCGGGGAGAACTCGGGCATCTTCTCGACGTCCCGGGGCTTCACCCCGCACGAGCGCGCCTCGCTCGAGGCGGAGGTGGAGGAGACGTACCAGGCCTTCCTGGCCCACGTGGCCAAGGCGCGCGGCCGGACCAAGGAGGAGATCCACGAGCGCGCCGAGGGCCGTGTGTACTCGGGCACCCGGGCGCTGGCCGCGGGGCTGGTGGACCGCGCCGGCAGCTTCGAGGAGGCCTGCCGCCACGCCATGGATCTGGCCAAGGTACCGGCGGGGAAGTTCGAGCTCGCCCTCTACAGCGTGGGAGAGCGCCGCCGCTCGCTGCTCCAGCTGCTGCTGAGCATGTCGAGCACCCACCTGTACGCGCTCTGTCCAACCTCCTGGTCCCTCGGCCGGTCCTCGATGCGCCGCGACGGGTAGGCCCCAGCCGTGCGGTACGCCCGGCCCGCCGGGCGGCCGCTCGACGCACTGCGCAAAAGGGATACTCCTTGTCCCAGGAAATTCGCTATCCTGCGGAGCCGGAGGGTGCCCGCGAAACCATGAACGTCGTCTTCATCTCTCCCCACTTCCCAAGCCACTTCGTTCACTTTGTGACAGCACTCCGCGAGCGAGGGGTCAACGTCCTGGGGATTGGTGACGCGCCGTATGACACCTTGCGGCAGGAGCTGAAGAACTCGCTGAGCGAATACTTCTTCACGCCCAATCTGGACGACGCGGAGTCCATGCTGCGCGCCGTCGGGTACTTCACCTGGCGCTATGGCCGCATCCACCGCATCGACTCGCTGAACGAGACCTGGCTGGAGAGCGAGGCCCGCCTGCGCGAGGACTTCCACGTGCCCGGCCTGCGGCCCGCGGATCTGCGCCAGCTGCGCTCCAAGCTGGGCATGCATGATCTCTTCAAGCAGGCCGGCATTGCGCACCCGGACGCCATCGCCGCCAGGGACGCCGCCGAGGTGAAGGCCTTCGCCAGGCGCGTGGGCTACCCGCTCGTCCTCAAGCCGGACGTGGGCGTGGGCGCCGCCCACACCTTCACCGTCAAGAGCGACGCCGAGGTGGACAGCGCCTTCGCCCAGCCGCTGCCCGGCTATGCGGCGCAGAAGTTCGTGAAGGGCACCATCGTCACCTACGACGGCATGGTGGACGGGGACGGCCGGATCATCTGCGCCTTCAGCCACGAGTACAGCAACGGCATCATGGAGTCGGTGCTCGAGCAGCGCGAGCTGGTCATCTGGAGCCTGCGCGAGCTGCCGCCGGAGCTCGATGCGCTGGGGCGCAAGACGGTGGCGGCGCTCGGCCTGCGCGAGCGGTGGTTCCACCTGGAGTTCTTCCGGCTCGAGGACGGCAGCTTCGTCGCGCTCGAGGCCAACCTGCGTCCGCCCGGCAGCGTGCTGACGGACATGATGAACTACGCGTGCGACATCGACGTGTATCGGCTGTGGGCGCGCATGCTCACGGGCGATCCGGTCAGCGACTTCCACTACACGCGCAAGTACTACGTCTGTCACACCTCGCGCCGGGCGGGCCGCTCGTACAAGCATCCCCACTCGCAGGTGGTGTCACGCCTGGGCACGGCGCTGCTCGAGCACCGGGAGCTGCCCGCCGTCTTCCACAGCGCGCTGGGCAACGAGATCTACCTGAGCCGCCACCAGGAGCTCGACGCGATGCGCGAGGCCGTCCGCTTCATCCAGGCGCCGGCCTGAAGCTCAGCTCAGCAGCCAGCGCAGGGCGGTGGGCAGCCGGCGCTGCCAGTCCAGCTCGTGGTGGTTGCCCTCCGGCTCCAGGAAGAGTGCCAGCTCGTGGTCGTGGTACCCCAGCCCCTTGAGGTGGAAGTAGAAGTCCCGCGTCGCCTGGCCATAGAGCATCGGCCAGCCCACGGGATCGACGTTCTCGTGGGTGCCCGCGTCCAGGTAGATGCGCGACCAGCGGCGGGTATGGGATGTCCACTGGTGGAAGAGGCGCCCGTAGCTCCACATCACCGACGGGGACATGCCGCCGATGCGGCCGAACAGCTCCGGGTGCGTCCACCCCAGGTAGAGCGACATGAGGCCGCCCAGCGAGGAGCCCATCACGCCCGTCCACTCCGGGCCCTGCCGCGTGCGCAGGTGGCGGTCGACGAACGGCTTGAGCGTCTCGACGATGAAGCGGGTATAGGCCTCGCCCCGGGCGCTCACGTTGCTGCGGGGCTCGTCCCACGGCGAGTACTCGGAGAGGCGGTTGGGGGTGGAGTCGACGGCGACGACCAGCCACGGCTCGACCTGCCCCGCGTGCACCATCCCGTCCAGCACCCGGTTCGCGCACCAGGTGTCGTAGATGGCCGACTCCGAATGGGCGAAGACGTTCTGCCCGTCGTGCATGTAGAGGACGGGGTAGCGCCGATCCGAGGAAGGCTCGTAGCCGTCCGGCGTGTAGATGCGCACGGCGCGGGTGATGCCTTCCTGCGGGGAGTAGAAGTCTCGAAGGATGTGGATGGTGCTCATGGGAGGCAGCAGGCAAAGGATAGGATGCGCGCCGGGTTCTGAGAAGTGACGTCCAGTCGCTGACGGCGCAGGGTTTTCGTGCGTGCCCGAGCGCCGATCGTTGCCTGGAGAGCGAGTGGACCGCCGCGAGGCGCGTTCGCCTTCGGACCGTGTGGACCGGGTGCTACGCTGCCGCGCTCCATGAAGCCCGTCCGCCGCCTGTTCCTGCTCCTGGCCCTGACCGCTGGCTGCGCCACACCGAAGGGCCCATCGGTCGTCGCCGAGGCCTACGCGAAGGCGCTGGAGGAGAACAACCTCTCGAAGGCCTACGCCCTCACCACCGGCCTGCCCGAGGGGGAGCCAGGCTTCCGTGAGCGCTACGCGGACGTCACGGCGCGCCGCGAGCGGGCCGCCTCCGTGCGCGCCAGCGCCGCGGACCTCGAGGCCCGTGGCCCGAACCTGATCGTCGAGCGCCGGCAGGACAGCTGGCGCGTGGTGGAGACCCGGCCCGCGGACGAGGCGAAGGCCGTCCTGACGCGCTTCCTCAACGCGGTGGAGGCTCGGGACTGGGAGAAGGCCTGGAGCCTGCTGAGCGGACCGCTGCGCTCCCGCTACACGCCGGAGCGCTTCCGCGAGGACTTCCAGCGCGAGCCCCTGGCCAAGGAGCGCATGAGGCGCGCCCGCCTGGCGCTCCGGGGCAATGTGAAGGTGACCAACAGCGATGCCTCCTTCCCGCTGGGCGCGGACCGGGCCGTGCGCCTGGTGCTGGAGGAGGGCGAGTACCGCGTGGCCGCCATCGAGTGAGCGTCGGCCTTACCGGAGCCATGCAGGCGGGCGGAGGCCCGGAGCGTGCGGCGGGGGGCAGGGCGCGTTAAACGTCGTTGACAGTCCCCCAGGGCGCTGGCCATCCTCCGCGCCCTTCCGGGCTCGCAACTGCCCGATTTCCAAAAGGTTTCAGGTGTCCCGATGAGCGTTTCCGAGCGCGACATCCTCGCGGCGATGTCGAAGGTGATGGATCCCGAGCTGCACGTGGATCTGGTGAAGGCGGGGATGGTGAAGGACATCCGCCTGAGCGGCGACACCGTGAAGCTGAAGATCGAGCTGACCACGCCCGCCTGCCCCTTGAAGGGGAAGATCCAGGCGGACGCCGAGGCGGCCCTCAAGGCGGTGCCGGGCCTGAAGTCCTTCGACATCGAGTGGGGCGCCCAGGTGCGCGCCACGGGCGGCGCGGCGCCGGGCCAGGGCCAGGCCCTGCTGCCGGGCGTGAAGAACATCATCCTCGTGGGCGCGGGCAAGGGCGGGGTGGGCAAGAGCACCGTGGCGGTGAACCTCGCCGTGGCGCTGGCGAAGCACGGCGCCCAGGTGGGCCTGCTGGACGCGGACTTCTACGGCCCGTCCGTTCCACTCATGACGGGCATCACCGAGCGCCCCACCAGCCCGGACGGCAAGACGCTCAACCCGATGATGAAGTTCGGGCTGAAGGTGATGTCCATCGGCTTCCTGGTGGAGGCCGATCAGGCGCTCATCTGGCGCGGGCCCATGCTGCACGGCGCCCTCATGCAGCTGGTGCGCGACGTGAAGTGGGGCGAGCTGGACTACCTCATCCTCGACCTGCCGCCGGGCACCGGTGACGTGGCGCTGTCCCTCTCGCAGAGCGTGCGGGCGGCCGGGGCGGTGCTCGTCACCACGCCGCAGGACGTGGCGCTGGCGGACGTGGTGCGCGCCAAGCAGATGTTCGACAAGGTCCACATCCCGGTGCTCGGCATCGTGGAGAACATGAGCCAGTTCGTCTGCCCGCACTGCTCCCAGACGACCCACATCTTCAACCACGGCGGAGGCCGCAAGGCCGCGGAGATGTTCAACATCGCCTTCCTGGGTGAGGTTCCGCTGGACCTCAAGGTACGCGAGTCGGGAGACTCGGGGGTGCCGGTGGTGGCGGGCGCACCGGACAGCCCGGAGGCGCGGGCCTTCATGGAGGTGGCCCGCAATGTCGCTGGCCGGGTGTCCACCGAGAGCGCTCGGGCGGTCCGGCTGCCGGTGATGCAGGCGCGCTGAGCCCCGCAGTCCACGAGGTCCTCATGGCTGGTGACAGCGAAGACTATCCGCCGGATCCGCTCGACGACGACCAGCCACCCCACGGGAACCGTGAGGGCCGCCCAGGCTTCGTGCCGGAGTTCGTTCGCAAGGTGGCGGTGGCCGGGCTGGGCGCCATCTTCATGACGGAGGAGGGCATCCGCAACCTCGCCGGGCAGCTCAAGCTGCCCAAGGAGGTGCTGGGCTTCATCCTCTCCCAGGCCGAGAAGACCAAGGACGAGGTCGGCCGCGTGCTGACCGACGAACTGCGCCGCTTCCTCCAGTCGGAGAAGCTGCGCGAGGAGTTCGTGAAGCTGATGTCCGGGATGACGCTGGACGTCCGGGCGCAGATCCGCCTGGTGCCCGCCGACGAGGAGAAGGAGGAGGAGAAGAAGCCTTCCTCCAAGACGGAAGAGGGCTCCGGCAAGCCGCCTCGCGTCGTCATCTCCGAGCTGAACGCGCGCCAGGGCAACAAGCGGTCCAAGAAGGAGTGACGTTGGAGGCTGAAGCGCGACCGGGCTGGCGCAGCCACCCGATGATGAAGCGACTGCCGCTGCTGGTGATGGTGGCGCTGGGCGTGTGGCTGTGGGAGCTGACGGGCACTCCCGAGCGCGAGCTGGTGTGGCAGCTCGACGGCTCGGGCTGGAGCGCCGTGCGCGCCCTGGACTTCCAGGTGACGGCCGAGGACGGGAAGATCCTCAAGCGCGAGGAGCGCTTCTTCGCCACGGCCCCGCCGCACGAGGTGAAGCTCGAGGTGGCGCTGCCCGAGGGCACCTACCGCGCGCTCATCTTCGTGAAGGAGGAGGGCCGCCCCACGCGCCCGCCGTTGGTGGAGCCGCTGACGATCGGCGAGGAGAAGTACGTCCTGCGGACGCTGCGGCTGCCCGCGAGCCGTTGACCCGTCCGGAGGCGGGGGCTATAGCGCCCGCACTTCACTCTCGGCCGGAGCAGGAGTCGCCATGGCATCGGAGCACATCATCGTCGTCGGGGCAGGGCAGATGGGCGCGGGCATCGCGCAGGTGTCGCTGCAGGCGGGGCTGCGCGTCACGCTGGTGGACGTCTCGAAGGAGGGGCTCGCCAAGGGCGCGGACCGCATCCGCGCGGGCCTGGCGAAGCTGGTGGAGAAGGGCAAGCTGGACGACGCGAAGCGCAAGGCGGCCGAGGCGAACCTGGCCACCTCCACCTCCGCCGCCGACGTGAAGGACGTGGACTTCGCCGTCGAGGCGGTGACGGAGAACGAGGACCTCAAGCGCCGCATCTTCCAGGACCTGGACGCGGTGGTGAAGCCGGGCGGGGTGCTGGCGACGAACACCTCCTCCATCCCCATCACCCGCATCGCCGCCTCCACGAAGCGCCCCGAGGCGGTGATCGGGATGCACTTCATGAACCCGGTGCCGCTGATGCAGCTGGTGGAGCTGATCCGGGGCGCGGCGACGTCGGACGAGACGTACCAGAAGACGCGCGCGCTGGCCGAGAAGATGGGCAAGACGACGGTGGTGTCCAAGGACATGCCGGGCTTCATCGTCAACCGCATCCTCATCCCCATGCTGAACGAGGCCTGCTTCGCGCTGATGGAGGGCCTGGGCACCGCCGAGGACATCGACACGGCGATGAAGCTGGGCACCAACCAGCCCATGGGCCCGCTGCAGCTGGCCGACTTCATCGGCCTGGACACCTGCCTCTACATCGCCGAGGTGCTCCACAAGGGCCTGGGCGATCCCAAGTACCGCCCGTGCCCGCTGCTGCGCCAGTACGTGGACGCCGGCTGGTACGGGAAGAAGAGCGGGCGGGGCTTCTACAAGTACTGAACCTTTGGATTTTTCCTCGGGCAGTGCGTGTGGTTTCCGCCTGCCCGTGGGTTGACGCGTCTGCTCCCTACAGGGTATCCGTAGGTCGTGAAGTTGAGAACGATTCTCAATATCGACCTCATGGCTCCCCAGCAAGAGGCTCCGCCCCGGAGGGAGAAGGTCCGGCCCCCTGGAGGGCTCTTCCTCATGGGAGAGGCCGCTGCCGGGGCAGGGGAGTGGGAGCGATGGGGCTCGGCGCTCCTCGTCGCCGCGTTCATCCATGTCGGCGCGATCGTCCTCGGGCTCTCGGTCCCGCAGGCGGCCCCCAAGGCGCCTCCGCCGCCCGCCGAGCCAGAGCTGGTCATGCTCACCTTCATGGCGCCGAAGGCCGCGGCTCCGCAGGCCGCGGTGGCTCCCGCGGCGGTGCCTGAGCGGGTCCAGCCCAAGGCTCGGGCCCGGCCGCCGCGCCCGCTCGTCGCGCCGAGGGAGATCCCCGCGCCTCTTTCGGAGAAGGCCCCGGAGCCCCAGCAGGCCGTGCAGGACACCCCCGAGCCCCCCGCCGACGACGAGGTCGCGGAGGCAGCACCGGGCCCCGAGCTGGTGACGGGCCTCGTCGCGGGGGTGGTGAGCTCCGCCGTGAGCACCCCGGGTGGCTCCACGCTGGGAGTCTCGGGAGGAGAGGCCGTCGACGTGAAGCTGGTGGCCCGCCCTCCGACGGTGCTCGAGCAGGTCCAGCCGCAATATCCCCGGGCGGCTCGGAAGCGAGGCATCGAGGGACTGGTCCTGGTGCGAGTCATCATCGGGGCCAACGGGCGCGTCGAGCCCGAGCACACGCGCGTCATCCGCTCCGTCCCCGCGCTCGACGCGGCGGCCGTGTCCGCCGTGAGCCAGTGGCGCTTCACTCCGGCCCTCGGGCGTCAGGGCCGGCCCGTGCGCGTGATCATCGAGGTCCCGGTCCAGTTCTCCCTGAAGTGAGCGCAGCCCCCAGGAAGCGGTTCATGAAAAGCACCTTTCGCACGATCATCTTCTGGATCCACCTGGTCGCGGGGCTCGTCGCGGGGCTCGTCATCGCCGTCATGTCCATCACGGGGGCGCTGATCGCCTTCGAGCCGCAGCTCCTGGACCAGGCGGACCGCGAGGCGCGGCAGGTGCGGCCCGCGACTCCGGATGCGCCCAGGCTCCCGGTGGATGAGCTGGTGGCCCGTGTCCGCGCCGCGAAGCCAGAGGCGCAAGTCTCCGGCGTGACGGTGTACTCCGAGCCGACCTCGGCGGTGCTCGTGAACACTGGCCGTGGCAGTGGCGTCTACGTGAACCCCTACACCGGCGAAGTCCGGGAGATGGGCGCCCAGGGGCTGCGCGCGTTCCTCCACCAGATGGAGGAGTGGCACCGCTGGCTCGGAGCCAAGGATGACAATCGCGCGGTGGGTAAGGCCATCACCGGCGTGAGCAACGCGGCGTTCCTCCTGCTCGCCATCACCGGCCTGTACCTGTGGTGGCCGCGGAAGTGGACGTGGAAGACGGTGCGCCCCACGTTCTGGTTCAGGCGCGGGCTCCAGGGCAAGGCGCGAGACTTCAACTGGCACAACGTGACGGGCTTCTGGTTCCTGCCCGTGATCATCGTCCTGACGGCGTCGGGCATGGTCATCTCCTACAAGTGGGCGTCGGATCTCGTCTTCAAGCTCACGGGGAATGAGCCTCCCGCCACCCAGGGCCCGATCGCCCAGGCGCCGGTCCAGGTCCCCGAGCCGCCTGCGGGGGCCAGCCCGCTCGCCATGGACGCCCTCTTCGCCGAGGCCCGGAAGCAGTCGGCCGCCTGGGAGAGCATCTCGCTTCGCATGGGAGGCGGGCCTCGCGGCAACGCTCAGCGCGGGCCGCAGCCTGGCGGTGCTCCCGGTGGGGAAGGGGCCCGCGCGGGCGGTCCTGGCGGCGGAGAAGGTCGCGGACGCCCGGGTGGGAACGAGGCACGCGGTGGAGGCCGTCAGGCAACGACCTTCTCCATCAAGGAGCAGGAGGCCTGGCCGCTCTTCGCTTCGGCTCAGGTGTCGCTGGATCCCTTCACCGGCCAGGTGCTCCGCCGGGAGACCTTCGCGGACTACAACAGCGGCCGGAAGATCAGGACCTGGCTGCGCTTCCTGCACACGGGAGAGGCGCTCGGATGGGTGGGCCAGCTCGTCGCCGCGCTCGCCTCGCTGGGCGGAGGCTTCCTCGTCTGGACCGGCTTCAGTCTGTCCTGGAGACGGTTCTTCCGCCGCGGCTCTCGCGCGTCGGCCTCCGAGCCCACCGCGTCCCCGGTCCAGCCAGAAACTCCCGCCTGAGGTGAGCCCGGCCCGCGCGTGAGTCGCCGCGCGGCCCCGGGGTAGCGCCTCGCTGCGCACGGACTTTGAGAATCAAAATCACATTCAACCAACCGAGAAACCCCGGAAGCCCTCCGCGGAGCGGCACCGGGTTCCAGAGACAGGAGGGGTACACATGTCGTCGTCGAAGAGCGGAAGAGCAGGGGTTCGCGCGATGAAGGGCCACGCGGGAGGCCTGCGCGGCTCACTGAGGCCCTGGGGCCCGGCGGCCGTGGGGCTCGCCTCCGCGCTGGCCGCCAGCGGCGCGGTGGCGCAGGAGCCGGCGGCTCCCACGGACACCCCGGCGGCGCAGGTGACGGAGGAGAGCCGTCCCACGCCCCCGCCGCACCCGCTCACCGGTGAGGCCGCGCCCGCCCCCGAAGGCTCGGCCCCGGCGACCACCGCCGCTCCCACCCAGGACGCCGCGGGCACCGAGGGTCAGTTCACCCTCCCGACGGTGCAGGTGCAGGGCGAGGCCGAGCCCTACCGCGCGGAGGAGAGCACCCTCACGCGCCTGCCGAAGGCGCTCGTCGACACGCCGCAGACCGTCACCGTGGTTCCGGAGAAGGTGATCGAGGAGCAGAAGGCGACGACGGTGCGCGAGGCGCTGCGCAACGTCTCGGGCATCACGGTCACCGCGGGCGAGGGTGGCCGCCAGGGTGACAGCTTCATCCTCCGTGGCTTCTCGGCGCAGACCGACGTGAGCCGCGACGGCGTGCGCGACATCGGCTGGTACACGCGAGACACCTTCAACGTCGGGGGAGTCGAGGTCTTCTTCGGCCCCTCGGCGGTGCTCTTCGGAAGGGGCTCGACGGGAGGCGCGATCAACCTCTCCACGAAGAAGCCGGTGGGCAGGTCCTTCCAGGAGGTGTCGGTGCTCGGTGGCACGGCGCCCTCGGGCCGCGTGGGCATCGACGTCAACGAGGCCATCACGGATCGCTTCCAGGCCCGCATCAACGCGGCGGGACAGCTGTCCGGAGTGGCGGGGCGCAGCACGGTGGAGGCAAACCGCCTCGGCGTCGCGCCCTCGCTGCGCTACGAGCTGGGAGAGAACACCACCATCGACGCCGACTACCTCTACCAGCACGAGGACAGCGTCCCGGACTATGGCCAGCCCTACTTCAACGGGTACCCGGTCTCGAGCAGCATCGGCGTCCCGCGTGACGCATTCTACGGCGTGGAGGGCTCGGACATCGAGCGGGTCAACGCCAACATCGTGACGGGGCGCATCCAGCACCGGATCGGCGACACCCTGACCCTGACGGACACGCTGCGCTACGGCGTGGTGGACCGGTTCGCCAGGCCCACGGCGCCGCGCGGGCTCACGCCCTCCGGAGAGCCCACGACGGTGGGGCGGCAGCGC
This sequence comes from Hyalangium gracile, assembly GCF_020103725.1. Lineage (NCBI taxonomy): Bacteria > Pseudomonadati > Myxococcota > Myxococcia > Myxococcales > Archangiaceae > Hyalangium > Hyalangium gracile. Next base: position 16,917 of record NZ_JAHXBG010000040.1, read on the forward strand.
TTCGAGACGGGGACGGACAACTCCTACCTGGTCAACCAGCTGGATCTGCGGGGCGAGTTCGAGACGGGCTTCCTCAAGCACACCGCGAACGTCGGCGTGGAGCTGTCCCGTGAGACGCGCGATCAGACGCGCCACAACCTGGAGGCGGCCGGCCTGCCCACCGGGCCGAACCTGCCCGCCGATCTGCGCGATCCGGATCACTCGCCGGACCTGTCCGTGGTGAACAGGAACTTCTCCAACTCCAACACGAGCCTGCAGCGGACGGTGGCGTTCTACGCCTCGGAGCAACTGGAGATCACGAAGTACGTGGAGCTGGTCGGCTCACTCCGCTACGACATGTTCGGCACGAACTACTCGGCCACGAACAACGCGGGGGTGGTCACCTCGCTGAAGAACCGCGACAAGTTCGCCAACTGGCGCGCGGGCGCCGTCCTGCACCCGGTGGAGAAGACGAGCGTCTACGGGATGTACGGCACCTCCGCGAACCCGTCGGCGGAGGCGGGCTCGCTCACCGCGGACACCGTGAGCCTGGAGCCGGAGCGCAACCAGATCCTCGAGTTCGGCGCCAAGGCGGACCTCCTGTCGGACCGGCTGGGCCTGAGCGCGGCGGTGTTCCGCATCGACAAGAAGAACGGGCGCGTGCCGAACAGCGATCCGCAGGGCCCGCCGCAGATCCTGGAGGGCAAGCAGCGCGCGGAGGGCTACAACCTCGGCGCGGCGGGCACGCTCACCGAGCGCTGGAGGCTGTTCGCCAACTTCACCCACATCTACTCGGCGATCCTCGAGCACCCCAACGACTACCTCGAGGGCCAGCCGCTGCCGAACACGCCGAAGAACAGCCTCTCGCTCTGGACGACGTACCAGGTCATCGAGAACCTCACGCTGGGCGGCGGCGCCATCTACCAGAGCGTGACGACGGTCAACAACCCGACGTCCGAGGCGCAGGCCTTCAACAAGGTGCCCAACTTCTGGCGCTTCGACGCCTACGCTGGCTACGCGTGGGGCAAGGCGGAGGTTCAGCTCAACCTGAACAACCTCACCAACAAGCTCTTCTACGGACAGTACTACTCGGGGCACGCTGTCCCCGCGGAAGGGCGCACCGTCACCCTGGCGGGCAAGTACCGGTTCTAACCATGATGCTTCACATCCCCAACGTCCTCACCGCCGAGCAGGTGGGCCACTGCCGGGAGGTCCTCGGCAGGGCGGACTGGGAGGACGGCCGCGGCACCGCCGGCCACCAGTCCGCGCAGGTGAAGAAGAACCTCCAGCTGCCGGAGAACGGCCCGGCGGCACGGGAGTTGGGGGACCTGGTGCTCGGGGCGCTGGAGCGCAGCGCCCTGTTCATCTCCGCCGTGCTGCCGCAGCGGGTGTTCCCTCCGCTCTTCAACCGCTACGAGGGCGGGATGACGTTCGGCTCGCACGTGGACAACGCCATCCGCCCCATCACCGGGACGCCGCTGCGCATCCGCACCGACGTCTCGGCCACGCTCTTCCTCTCCGAGCCCGACAGCTATGACGGCGGAGAGCTCGTCGTGGAGGACACCTACGGCAGCCACGCGGTGAAGCTGCCGGCGGGGGACCTCATCGTCTACCCGGCGTCGAGCCTGCACCACGTCACCCCGGTGACGCGGGGCGTGCGGCTGGCGTCCTTCTTCTGGGTGCAGAGCATGATCCGGGACGTGAGCCAGCGCGCGGTGCTCTTCGATCTCGACACGGCGATCATGCAGCTCAACCAGGAGGTGCCGAAGAGCCCCTCCCTGGTCATGCTGACGGGCGTGTACCACAACCTGCTCCGGCAGTGGGCCGAGCCCTGACACTCCCCGCGATCGGTCCTTGGTGCGCGTGCCGGGAGTGGTATGTACCCCCGGACGGAAGCTCCCGTTTCCGCCCTCACACCCCCGAGGACCTCACATGGCCATGGCCTACGAGAACATCCGGCTGGAGACCCAGGGCGTCATCACGACGCTGACGATCGACCGGCCCAAGGCGCTCAACGCCCTCAACAGCAAGACGCTCCAGGAGATCGAGTCCGCGCTCCAGTCCCTCTCGGAGACGCGCGTGCTCATCCTCACCGGAGGAGGGGAGAAGGCCTTCGTGGCCGGCGCGGACATCGCGGAGATGTCCGGCATCACCGCGGGACAGGCGCGCGAGTTCGCCGCGCAGGGCCACCGCGTCCTGGGCATGCTCGAGTCCCTGCCGATTCCGACGATCGCGGCCGTCAACGGCTTCGCCCTGGGCGGCGGCTGCGAGCTGGCCCTGGCGTGCGACCTCATCTACGCCTCGGAGAAGGCGAAGCTGGGCCTGCCCGAGGTGTCCCTGGGCATCATCCCGGGCTTCGGCGGCACGCAGCGCCTCACCCGCCTGGTGGGGAAGATGCGCGCCAAGGAGTTCATCTTCACCGGTGCCCACGTGACGGCGGCCCAGGCCAAGGAGTACGGCCTGGTGCTGGACGTGCTGCCCGCCGACAAGCTGCTGGAGCACTGCCGCGCCGTGGCCGAGAAGATGCTCAAGAACGGCCCGCTCGCCATCTCGCAGGCCAAGCGCATCATCGAGTTCGGCGCGGACCAGGACCTGCGCGCCGCCAACGAGCTGGAGCGCCAGGGCTTCGCGGCCCTCTTCGGCTCGGAGGACCAGCGCGAGGGCATGAAGGCCTTCCTCGAGAAGCGCCCCGCTGCCTTCACGGGCAGGTGAGCGCCTGACCGGAGCCCTCGGACCTTCCGACCGGTCGGTCTCTACCGGTCGGTCTCTAATGGGCGCGTCAACCCGGACTCGGGGGGCTCCGACCGTGGGTCGGTATTCCCCCGAGCCGCGCTACATACTATGGAGACGGCCACCTTCCCCCAGGAGTGCCATGAACTTCGAGCTGACCGACATCCAGCGCGACATCCAGCGGGTATGCCGAGAGTTCGCCGCCAAGGAGCTCATCCCCAACGCCCGCAAGTGGGATGAGACCCACGCGTGGCCCACCGAGGCGGTGCAGAAGCTCGCGGAGCTCTCGCTGCTGGGCGTGGCGGTGCCCGAGCAGTACGGCGGCGCCGGGCTGGACAATGTCTGCTACGCCATCGCCATGGAGGAGATCAGCCGCGGCTGCGCCTCCACCGGCGTCATCATGAGCGTGAACAACTCGCTCTACTGCGATCCGGTGATGAAGTTCGGCACCGAGGAGCAGAAGAAGGAGTTCCTCACCCCCTTCGCCCGCGGCGAGAAGCTGGGCTGCTTCGGCCTCACCGAGCCCGAGGCCGGCAGCGACGCGGCGGCGCAGAAGACGGTGGCCGTGCGCCGGGGTGACGAGTTCGTCATCAACGGCTCGAAGAACTGGATCACCAACGGCCCCAAGGCGGACGCCATCGTCCTGTTCACGATGACGAACAAGGAGGCGGGCAACAAGGGCATCACCGCCTTCCTGGTGCCCACCAACACCCCGGGCTTCATCCGCGCCGAGCCGGACAAGAAGATGGGCATCAGCGCGGCGCACTCGTGCTCCATGTTCTTCGAGGACATGCGCGTGCCGGCCAGGAACATCCTGGGCAAGGAGGGTGACGGCTTCAAGGTCGCCATGAGCACCCTGGATGGCGGGCGCATCGGCATCGCGGCGCAGGCGCTGGGCATCGCCCGGGCGGCCTTCGAGGAGGCGGTGCGCTACTCGGGCGAGCGCAAGACGTTCGGCAAGCCCATCCGCGACCACCAGGCCATCCAGTTCATGCTGGCGGACATGGCCACGGAGATCGACGCGGCCCGGCTGCTGGTGCACCAGGCGGCCCTGCTCAAGGACAAGGGCGTGCGCCACTCCATGGAGAGCGCCATGGCGAAGCTGTTCGCCAGCGAGATGGCCAGCCGCGTGGCCAACAAGGCCCTGCAGATCCACGGCGGCATGGGCTACAGCAAGGAGATGGACGCCGAGCGCCACGTGCGCGACGCGCGCATCACCGAGATCTACGAGGGGACGAGCGAGATCCAGCGCATCGTCATCTCGGCCAACGTGCTGAAGGAGTAGGCATGAAGCGGACCTTCGTCGCGATGATGTTCCTGGCCTCCACGGTGGCGCTCGCGCAGGGCGTGCCGGCCGGGAAGTCCTCCAAGGCTCCGGCGGGAGGGAAGCAGGCCCCGGCGGAGCTGGACGTGAGCCGGCTGCCCTTCACCCCGGACTCCGTGCAGCAGGTGATCCTCCACCACAAGGGGAAGATCCAGGAGTGCTACGAGGACACCATGGCCACCAGGTCGAAGAAGGTGGAGGGCAAGCTGATGACGTCCTTCGTCATCACCGACCAGGGCCTGGTGCGAGACGCGCGGGTGATGAAGAAGGGCACCACGCTGAAGGACGAGGGGCTGCATGACTGCGTGGTGGCGGTGCTGACGGCGATGAGCTTCCCCAAGCCGCCGGATGGCAAGGATCACCCCATCGAGTACCCGTTCAACCTCAAGGCCATCGAGTAGGACGCCGCCCGTGAACCTCGAGCTCACCGAGACCCAGACGCTCATCCGCGACACCGCGCGCAAGTTCGCCAGGGAGCGGGTCGCCCCGCAGGCGCGCACCCTCGATCGCCAGGAGACGTTCCCCACCGCGCTCTTCAAGGAGCTGGCGGAGCTGGGGCTGATGGGGGTGAACCTCCCGGCGCGCTACGGCGGGGCCGAGGCGGGCGTGGTGGCCTACGCGCTGGCGATGATGGAGATCGCCGCGGCGTGCGCCTCCACCTCGGTGGCCATGTCCGTGACGAACATGTGCGCGGAGCTGATCCACACCTTCGGCACGGAGGCCCAGCGGGAGCGGTTCGTCACGAAGCTGACCTCCGGCGAGGCGGTGGTGGGCTCGTTCGCGCTGTCCGAGCCGCACGCGGGCTCGGATCCGGGCGCCATGCGCACCACGGCGGTGCGCAAGGGCGACACCTGGGTGCTCAACGGCAGCAAGCAGTGGATCACCTCGGGCGCGCACGCGGGGGTGATGGTGGTGTGGGCGCGCACGTCCCAGGCGGGCAACAAGGGCCTGTCCTGCTTCATCGTCGAGGGCGGCACCCAGGGCCTCATCATCGGCAAGCACGAGGACAAGATGGGCCTGCGCTCCTCGAACACGGTGAGCCTCACCTTCGAGGACTGCGTCGTTCCGGCCGACCACCTCCTGGGCAAGGAAGGGGAGGGGTTCAAGCTGGCCATGACGGCGCTGGACGGCGGGCGCATCGGCATCGCCTCGCAGGCGTGTGGCGTGGCGCGGGCGGCGCTGGAGGCCTCGGTGCGCTACACGAAGGACCGCAAGGCCTTCCAGCAGCCTGTCGCCGAGTTCCAGGGGCCGCGCTTCATGATGGCGGACATGAAGGTGCAGCTCGCGGCGGCGGAGCTGCTGACGCTGCGGGCGGCCTCCCTGAAGGAGACGGGCAAGCCCTTCACCCGCGAGGCCTCCATGGCGAAGCTGTACGCCAGCGAGATGTCCAACCGCGTGTGTGACAAGGCGGTGCAGCTCCACGGAGGCTACGGCTACATCGACGAGTTCCCCGTGGAGCGCTACTTCCGCGACGCGCGGGTCCAGACCATCTACGAGGGCACCAGCGAGGTGCAGCGGATGGTCATCGCCCGCGAGACGTTCAAGCTCTTCAGCTAGCCCGTCCGCTCAGCCCTTCACCGCGCCAGCGGTGAGGCCCGAGACGATCTTCCGCTGGAAGATCAGCACCAGCACCACCAGCGGCACGGTGACGATCACCGAGGCGGCCATGATGAGGCCCCAGGGCGTCTCGAACGCACTGCCACCGCTGAACAGGGCGATGGCCACCGGCACCGTCCGCACGCTGTCGGACTGGGTGAACGTGAGCGCGAAGAGGAACTCGTTCCACGCGGAGATGAAGGCCAGCAGGCCCGTCGTCGCCATGGCGGGCCCCAGCAGCGGCAGGAACACGCGGAAGACGATCGTCGCCGGCGTGGCCCCGTCCACGATGGCCGCCTCCTCCAGCTCCTTGGGCAGCTCGCGCATGAACGTCGTCAACACCCAGACGGTGAAGGGCAGGGTGAGGATCAGGTTGGAGACGATGAGCGCCGGCAGCTTGTTGTAGAAGCCCAGCCACCGCACCAGCTCGAACATGCCCGACAGCACGGCGATCTGCGGGAACATGGACACGCCGAGCACCATCAGCAGCAGCAGGCTGCGGCCGCGGAACTCGATGCGCGCCAGCGCGAAGGACGCCGTCAGCCCCAGCAGCAGCGACAGCACCACCACCGCCGTGGCGACGATGACCGAGTTGAGGATGTTCTGCCCGAAGGGCTGCGCCGTGAAGACGGCCGAGTAGTTGCTCCACGCGGCCTCCTTGGGCCACGGGTCCACCTCGAACAGCGAGCTGCCCGTCTTCAGCGACGAGACGATCGCCCAGTAGAACGGGAACAGCGTGTAGACGGTGATGACCGCCAGCAGCAGCCAGAACGCGATCTTCTTGATCCAGCGCATGGTCTAGTCTCCCGTCAGCTTCACCCGGCCCACCACCATGTAGACGGCGGTGAACAAGGCGATGATCGCGAACAGCAGTGACGCGGAGGCCGAGCCCACCCCGATCTCCTGGTACTCGAACATGCGCTGGCGCGCGTAGCCGGCCATGGGCATGGTGTCCGTGCTCCCGCCCGTCAGGACGAAGAACACGTCGAACACGCGCAGCGCGTCCAGCATGCGGAAGATGATGGCCACCATCAGCGGCCCCCGCAGCAGCGGCAGCGTCACCTGGAAGAAGGAGCGGATGGGCCCCGCCCCGTCGATCTTCGCCGCCTCGTAGATGTCGCCTGGCAGCATCTGCAGCGCCGCCAGGATGAGCAGCGCCATGAAGGGCGTCGTCTTCCAGACGTCCACGGCGACCACCGCCACGAACGACAGCCCCGGCTCCGCCGTCCACGCCAGCGCCTCGTTGATGAGGCCCAGCTTCAGGAAGATGGCGTTGATGACGCCGTAGATGTCATTGAACATCCACGCCCACATCCTGGCGGACACGACGGTGGGAATGGCCCACGGCACCAGCACCGCGGCGCGGAGCACCGCCCGGCCGCGGAAGTGGGCGTTGAGCGACAGGGCGATGATCAGCCCCAGCAGCGTCTCCAGGAACACGGAGACGAAGGCGAACCGGAAGGTGGTCCACACCGTGGTCCACCAGTCCGGATCCTCCAGCACGTACTTGAGGCTCTCCAGCCCCACGAACTGCGAGGCCCCCAGGTCCGTCAGGTTCGCGTCCGTGAACGCGAACCAGAAGGTGCGAGCCAGGGGCCAGCCCGCCACCAACGCCATCGCGATGAGCGTGGGCGTCAGGAAGATCCAGGCCGCGCGGGTGCGCTGGCGAATCAGCGCGGAAGGAGGGGGCTCGGGAGCACCCGTGACCGCACTGGCGGCAATCGGAGTCGTGGGGCTGGTCATTCAGGCCTCCCTCACCACTTACCGCCCTTGCCCAGGTTGTTGAGCTTGCCCTCGACCTTCTTCAGGTTGTCGGCCGCCTTCCCCTTGCCCGTGAGCGTGGAGTACACGGCGTTGCGGAACTCCGTGCTCACCTGGTTGTACTTGGTGCCGGTGATCGTCGGACGCGGCACCGCGTTCACGAACGTCTCGTAGAGCTTGCCCATGAAGGGGTTGGCCTTGAGCAGCTCCGCGTCCTTGTAGAGGCTCATGATGGTGGGGTTGAACGAGGCCACCAGCGCGCGGCGCTTCTGCTCCTCGGGGCTCGTCAGGTACTTCACCAGGTCCGCCGCCAGCTTCTGGTTCTTGGAGAACTTCGACACCCCCAGCTGCCAGCCGCCCAGCGTACCGGTGGCCTTGCCGTCCGCGCCGCCCTTGGGCAGCGCCATCACGCCCACCTTGCCGGCCACCGGGCTGTCCTTGCCATTCACCAGCGCCCAGGCGTACGGCCAGTTGCGCATGAACACCGCGTTGCCCGCCTGGAAGGCATTGCGCGCCTCCTCCTCCTGGTAGTTCAGCACGCCCTTGGGCACCACGTTGCCCACCAGCCCCGCGAAGAAGTCGACCGCCTCGACCGCCTTCGGGTTGTTCACCGTCACCTTGCCCGTGGAGTCCACGATCGTCCCGCCGTTGAACGAGTCGATCCACTCCAGCGCGTTGCACGTCAGGCCCTCGTACGCCTTGCCCTGGAAGACGAAGCCCACCAGCTTGCTGTCGCCCGCCTTCTTCTCGGCCTCCAGCACCACCTTGGCCGACTGCGCCAGCTCCTGCCACGTGGTGGGCGGCTTCTGGCCGTGCTTCTCCAGCAGATCCTGGCGGTAGTAGAGCAGGCCCGCGTCGGTGAACCAGGGGATGGCGATCAGCTTGCCGTTCACCGTGTTGTTCTTCACGATGGGCTGGAAGTGCTCCTTGAGCACGTCGTCGCCGAAGTAAGGCTTCAGATCGATGAAATTGTTGGCCATCAAACCCGGCCACACCACGTCGATACGGATCACATCCACGTCCGCCGAGCCCGCCGCCAGCAGTTGCTGGAACTGCGCCAGCTGCTGCCCAGCGTCCTGCGGCACGCTCATCAGCTCCACGGTGTTCCCGGTCTTCTTCGCCCAGGCCTCCGCGCCCTGCTTGCAGACATCCGCCTCCTGACCCACGGAGCCGCATGCGATGACGAGCTTCTCAGCCAGCGCGAGGCTCGGAGCGATGAACGTCGCCGCGGCCGCGAGACCTGCCAGTACCTTCTTCATTGCGTGTCTCCTCCCTGGAGGCGTCCCGTGCTTGGGACGCGTCCCCACGAGCCATGCGGCATGACGCAACCAGTCAACCTCGCGGGCGTCCGCCACTCGCGCGTGGGCGGCGCATCCGTAGCACGTTTTCCCTCAGATCAGGAGGCTTGATTCTAACAACTATCAGACCGTATGAGGGGCGCGGCTCGGTCGGGGCCCTACCGAGGGGAGCCTCCTCTCCTCGGAGAACTTCTCACATCACATCCTGTTCACCTGGGAGCTGCATCGTGCGATTTGCTCGAAGAATGCGGTCGTGTGTCTCGTCATGCATTGCTGTGCTGGCGCTGTTCGCGGTCCCCTCCACGGCGCTGGCAGGTCTCGAGGCCGGGCCGTTCGAATTCGGTATGTACGGCCGCGTTGGCGTGGCCTGGAATCCGCAGAATGGCCGCTACGTGCACGGCCAGTACCTCAACCTGCTGGGCAACGCGCTCGGCGGCCGTCTCGAGGAGGGTGACTACCTCGAGCCCACGCTCAAGCTGAACATCGTCAAGCCCTCGGCGGAGGATCCCACCAAGCCGTGGTTCCAGTTCGTGATCACGCCGTCGATGTTCTCCAACAACGGCTCGTTCATCGGCGCCTTCGCCAACAACTTCACCAACCAGCTGCGCATCGAGCTGTTCCAGGCGTACCTGGAGACGGGCAACCTGCTGCCGGATCTGAAGCTCTGGGTGGGCCAGCGCTTCTACCGCGGCAGCGACGTGCACATCGCGGACTACTTCTTCTTCAACCAGCTCAACTCGCAGGGCTTTGGACTCAAGTACAAGGCGCTGGATGTCGCCGTGCTGCTGAAGACGGGCGGCGGGCAGTACTCCACCACCGTGGACGACTCGAACCGGACCGTCGCGCGCCAGCGCACGGTGCTCGTCGGCCAGTACGTGCTGCCGGTGATGGAGAAGCACTCGGTGCACTTCCTGGGTGAGTTCCACCTGCTGCCGGCCAACCGCGCCAACATCGGCGGCGAGGCGCTCCAGCCGTCCGACATCGGCTACGTGGCGGGCGTCAAGGGCCGCCTCGATCTGGGCAACGGCAGCTTCAACGAGCTGTCGGCGCGCGTGGGCGGCGGCATCGCCAACGGCGCCTTCGGCGCCTCTTCCACCTGGGACACCCAGGGCCGGCCCGACGAGGACGGCAAGTACGGCGGCGCGCTGGGCCTCGAGTTCGTCGATCACTTCCTCTACAACGTGAACCCGATGCTCACCCTCAACGCCTACGCGCTCTTCCAGCGCAGCGCGGGCGCCAGCGGCGAGTCCACCGACTGGTCCGCGAACTTCGCCACCGGCGTGCGCAGCTTCGTGTACTTCACCGACCGCTTCCACCTCATCAACGAGGCCTCGTTCCAGGCCGTCACCTTCGGCCTGCCCGAGGACGCCGAGACGCCGCCGCTGCCCTGGCAGGCCAAGTTCTCCATCGCCCCCACGCTGGTGCCCTCGGGCGAGCGCTCGGCGTGGGCGCGCCCGCACCTGCGCTTCATCTACACCCTGGCGTACTACAGCGAGGGGGCTCGCGAGGCCTACACCTCCGGCCCGCTGGCCGGCCGCACCACCTACTTCAACCAGTTCGGCCCGCGCACCTTCGGCCACTACCTGGGCGTGCGCTCCGAGTGGTGGTTCTAGCCGCCCTCACGCCTCCCGGGCGGGCGGGTGAGCATCCCACCTGTCCGGTTCATTCCCCCGGAGATGTTGCGCCCGGGGGCAGGCGTTCATAAACAGGAGGAGACCCCTTGGTACGGGCCGGGAAGTGCGTCCGACCCGACGAGGAGTGGCCCTCGGGCACCTCGGGAGCCAGCCTGGCTTCGGGCGTGCCCTATCGGCCTTTCAGCACATGAACCGCGTGCTCGCTTGACTGCCGGAATAACCGGTGTCTAGGGTGCGCGGCTTCAGCGTCCCCAAGGTGGGGACACACGAGGCTTCCGTCGCGCCCCGCGGACGGCTCTCGTGACGAACAGGGGCAGCTGTACCGTTATCCAAGGACTTTCAATTCATGCAGCAGAATGTGAACCAGCAGATCGGACCGGAGGCAGGCGACGAGGATTTTGCCGCGATGTTCGAGGCGTCGCTCAAGGAGCGCGGTGGTGACGGCATCCTCAAGGAGGGTGAGATCGTCAAGGGCACCGTCGTTCAGGTGACGAAGGACTTCGCAATCGTCGACATCGGCTACAAGTCCGAGGGCCAGGTTCCGATCGCCGAGTTCACCAGCCCGCGCGGCGAGCTCACCGTCAAGGCCGGTGACGCCGTGGAAGTGCTCCTGGAGAGCCGCGAGAACGACACCGGCATGGTCGTCCTCTCCAAGGAGAAGGCCGACAAGATGCGCATCTGGGACGAGATCAGCGCCGCCTGCGAGCGCGACGAGATCGTCAAGGGCACCATCGTGGGCCGCGTGAAGGGTGGCCTCTCCGTCGATATCGGCGTGAAGGCGTTCCTGCCCGGCTCCCAGGTGGACATCCGCCCCGTTCGGAACTTGGACCAGTACATCTCGAAGGAGTTCGAGTTCAAGGTCATCAAGTTCAACAAGAAGCGCGGCAACATCGTGCTGAGCCGCCGCGTGCTGCTGGAGAAGCAGCGCGAGGAGATGAAGAAGGAGACCCTCAAGAACCTCAAGGAGGGTGCGGTCCTCAAGGGCGTGGTCAAGAACCTCACCGACTACGGCGCCTTCATCGACCTGGGCGGCATCGACGGCCTGCTCCACATCACCGACATGTCCTGGGGCCGCATCGGTCACCCCAGCGAGATGTTCAATGTGGGTGACGAGGTCCGCGTCGTCGTCCTCAAGTTCGACCCGACGCAGGAGCGCGTCAGCCTGGGCCTCAAGCAGATCCAGGAGGATCCGTGGCACCGCGCCGACGAGAAGTACCCGGTCGGCACCCGCGTGCGCGGCAAGGTCGTCTCCATCACGGACTACGGCGCCTTCATCGAGATCGAGCAGGGCGTCGAGGGTCTGGTGCACGTGTCCGAGATGTCCTGGACCAAGCGCCTCAAGCACCCGTCCAAGATCCTGGAGGTCGGCCAGGAGGTGGAGGCCGTCGTCCTGGACATCGATCCGAAGGCCAAGCGCATCGCGCTCGGCATGAAGCAGATCGAGCAGAACCCCTGGACGCTGCTGGAGGACAAGTACCCGATCGGCTCCGTCATCAAGGGCCAGATCCGCAACGTCACCGACTTCGGCATCTTCGTCGGCGTCGAGGAGGGCGTGGACGGCCTGGTGCACGTGTCCGACATCTCCTGGACCCAGCGCATCAAGCACCCGGGCGAGCTCTACAAGAAGGGCGACGAGGTCGAGGCGGTGGTGCTCAACATCGACGTCGAGAACGAGCGCTTCAGCCTGGGCATCAAGCAGCTCACGCCGGATCCCTGGGAGACGCTGTCCGAGCGCACCCCGGTGGGCAGCCGCGTGAAGGGCAAGGTCACCAAGGTCACCGACTTCGGCGCGTTCGTGGAGATCGAGCCGGGCATCGAGGGTCTGGTGCACGTGTCCGAGCTGCGCGAGGAGCGCGTGGAGAACCCGCGCGACGTCGTGCAGGAGGCCCAGGAGGTCGATGTGAAGATCATCGACATCAACACCCAGGACCGGAAGGTGGCGCTGTCGATCAAGGCGCTCATCGGCGAGGGCTCGGATGACTACCGCGAGTACCTCCGCAAGCAGGCCGAGGGCAGCAAGGCGCGCCTCGGCGACGTGATGGCGAGCAAGCTGAAGAAGTAGGCTCGTTCCTCCTGAGGGAGGCATGTCTCGGCGGCCGGGTTCCCTTCGGGGGGCCCGGCCGTTCGCATTCAAGCGGAGGGCAGATGAGCACGAACGGATACACGCATGGCAGGGTGGTGTGGCGCGAGCTGATGACCACGGACGCGGCGAAGGCCCGCGCGTTCTATGGCGCGCTCTTCGGCTGGACGTTCGAGGACGCTCCCCACCTGTCCGGGAGCAGCTACACGCTCATCAACGCCGGCGGGAAGCAGATCGGCGGGCTCATGCAGTTCCAGGCGGGCCAGCGCGCGCCGTCCTTCTGGCTGAGCTACGTGTCGGTGCCGGATGTGGACGCCACGGCGCGGCTCGCGACGGAGCTGGGCGGCCGGCTGGCGAAGACGCCGACGGACATCCCCGACATCGGGCGCTTCGTGGCGGTGCAGGACGCCTCGGGGGCGGTGATCGTCGCGTACCGGGACTCGAGGGGAGATCCGCCGGTGGAGCCAGCGAAGCCCGGCGAGTTCTGCTGGGAGACGCTGGGCACGCCGGACCTGGCCGGGGCCAAGGCCTTCTACGGGAAGCTCTTCGGGTGGACGACGATCAAGGGCCTGGGCGGCACCGCCCCGGTGTTCACCACGGACGACAGCGCGCGCGGCCAGGTGGCCGACATCCAGGAGAACAAGGAGTTCACCCCGGCCTGGCTCCCCCACGTCATGGTGGAGAAGCTCATGCCCACCTGCGATCGGGTGGGCGAGCTGGGCGGGCAGATCCCCGCGCCGCTCATCGCGGTGCCGGGGGTGGGGCGCATCGCGGTGATCGGGGACCCCACGGGCGGCCACCTGGCCCTCTTCGAGCCCGCCCGGAAGTGAGCGCACGGGGCGCGCGGTGTGCCCATGTGGGCATGCCGGGGGGTGGGCAGGGTGTTATCCATTGTCAGCCCAAGTGTTGGGATCCCACCGCAGAACTCATGCCTCCGGGGGGCTGGGGCGGGGGGGAGCCAGACACGCTTGACCCCTACGGAAGGGGTGGTGATAAGGGCTCACCTGTTCGTATCCCCGGTCTCCAAGGAGGCAGTTTTCATGGCTCGTGAAGTCGTCATCGTGGGCGCGGCCCGTACTCCCATCGGGGCCTTCCAGGGCTCTCTGTCCAAGCTCACCGCGCCCCAGCTCGGCGCCATCGCCATCAAGGCGGCGCTGGAGCGGGCGGGCGTGAAGCCGGAGGCGGTGCAGGAGGTCATCATGGGCTGCGTGCTGCAGGCCGGCGTGGGCCAGGCCCCGGCGCGGCAGGCCATGCGGGCCGCGGGCGTCCCGGACGCCGTGCCGGCCACCACCGTGAACAAGGTGTGCGGCTCGGGCCTGAAGGCCGTCATCGCCGGCGCGCAGGCCATCGCGCTGGGCGACGCTGACGTGGTGGTGGTGGGCGGCATGGAGTCCATGTCCAACGCGCCCTACGTGAGCCACTCCATGCGCGGCGGCGCCCGCATGGGCAACGTCGAGTTCAAGGACGCGATGATCCTCGACGGCCTGTGGGATCCCTACGACAACGTCCACATGGGCATCTGCGCCGAGGAGTGCGCCACCTCGCAGAGCGTGAGCCGCTCGCAGCAGGATGAGTACGCGCTCGAGTCCACGCACCGCGCCATCCGGGCCCAGAAGGAGGGCCTGTTCACCGCGGAGATCGTCCCGGTGCCCATCCCCGGCAAGAAGCCGGAGGACACCATCATCGTCGCCGAGGACGAGGGCCCCCGGAACGCGAAGCCGGAGAAGATCCAGGGCCTGAAGCCGGTGTTCAAGAAGGACGGCACGGTGACGGCGGCCAACGCCTCGTCCATCAACGACGGCGCCGCGGCGCTGGTGCTCATGAGCGAGGAGCGCGCCAAGGCGGAGGGCCGCACCATCCTGGGCCGGATTACTGGTTATGCCCAGGCGGCGCGCAAGCCGGTGGAGTTCACCATCGCCCCGGCGGACGCCATCAACAAGCTGCTGGAGAAGAAGGGCCTGAAGACGGAGGCGGTGGATCTCTGGGAGATCAACGAGGCGTTCGCGGTGGTGTCCATCGCCAACAACCGCATCCTCAAGCTGGACCCGTCCAAGGTGAACGTGCGCGGCGGCGCGGTGGTGCTGGGGCACCCGATCGGCGCCTCGGGCGCGCGCGTGCTGGTGACGCTGCTGCACACCATGAAGGACCAGGACAAGAAGCGGGGCGTGGCGTCGCTGTGCATCGGCGGCGGCGAGGGCATCGCGCTGATGGTGGAGCGCTGAGCGTCCTGTCCTGAGTGGGGAGCGCAGGGGTGGGGGAGAGCGGTTCCCTCGCCCCTTTTCCATGTAGTGGAGGGCGGATGAACAAGGTCTACGCGAGCGCGGACGAGGCGGTCGCCGACATCCCGGACGGCTGCACGCTGATGAGCGGCGGCTTCGGGCTGTGCGGCAACCCGGAGAACCTGATCGAGGCGCTTCACCGCAAGAACGTGAAGAACCTCACGATCATCTCCAACAACTGCGGCACCACCGAGCTGGGGCTGGGGATCCTGCTGGCCAACAAGCAGGTGAAGAAGATGGTGTCCAGCTACGTGGGAGAGAACAAGGAGTTCGAGCGGCAGATCTTCTCGGGCGAGCTGCAGGTGGAGCTCAACCCGCAGGGCACGCTGGCCGAGCGCATCCGCGCGGGCGGCTGCGGCATTGGCGGCTTCTTCACCCCCACCGGTGCGGGCACGCAGCTCACCGAGGGCAAGGAGACGCGGATGATCGACGGGCGCCTGCACGTGCTGGAGACGCCGCTCAAGGCGGACTTCGCCATCATCCACGCGTGGAAGGCGGACCGGTGGGGCAACCTGGTGTTCCGCAAGACGGCGCGGAACTTCTCGCCGATGATGTGCATGGCGGCGAAGGTGACGATCGTCGAGGCCGAGCACATCGTGGAGCCGGGGGAGATCGACGGCGACCTCGTCCACGTGCCGAGCATCTTCGTGCACCGCATCGTCCAGGCGAAGAACCTCAAGAAGTGGATCGAGCGGCGCACCGTCCGCAAGCAGGCCTGAGGACTCCCATGCCATTGACCCGTGAGCAGATCGCGCAGCGCATCGCCCAGGAGCTGAAGGACGGCTTCTACGTGAACCTGGGTATCGGCATGCCCACCCTGGTGGCCAACTACGTTCCGCCGGGGATCGACATCATCCTCCAGTCGGAGAACGGGCTACTGGGCATCGGGCCCTGGCCGGTGGAGGGGCAGGAGGATCCGGATCTCATCAACGCCGGCAAGGAGACGGTGACGGCGCTGAAGGGCTCGGCGTTCTTCGACTCGGCGCTGTCGTTTGGGATGATCCGCGGCGGCCACATCGACATGGCGGTGCTGGGAGCCATGGAGGTGAGCGAGCAGGGCGACCTGGCCAACTGGACCATTCCCGGGAAGATGATGAAGGGCCCGGGCGGGGCGATGGACCTGGCGGTGGGTGCCAAGCGCATCTACGTGGCCATGGAGCACGCCAACAAGGAAGGGCAGCCGAAGATCCTGAAGAAGTGCGCGCTGCCGATCACGGGCCTCAAGTGCGTGCACCACATCGTCACGGACCACGCGTTCCTGGACGTGACGCCCGAGGGGCTCGTCCTGCGCGAGCTTGCACCCGGAGTGACAGTGGAGCAGGTGCAGCGCATCACGGAGCCGAAGCTGAAGGTGGCCCCGGACGTGCGGGAGATGAAGGTCTGAAGGGTTGACGGTCCGCCAGTCCGCTGCGAGCATTCCCACCTCTCGCAGCGGAGCGCTCATGGCCGAACCCCCTCAGAAGCCCAGCCCTGGGCCGCGAACCGCCCCCCGGCTCGAGTACGAGCTGCCCGTGGCGTACCGGACGGTGTCCGGCTTCGTCACGGACTGGGCGGTGAACATCTCCCGCGGGGGGCTCTTCATCAACACGCAGAAGCCCCTGCCGGTGGGCACGCACGTGAAGCTCATCGTCTCGCTGCCGGGGACGGAGTTTCCGTTCGATTTGACGGGGCGCGTCACGCGCATCAACGAGACGCACTCGGCGCCGAACCAGGTGCCGGGCATGGCGATCGAGTTCGTGGGCGTGGATGAGGACAAGCGCATCCGGCTCGAGGACTTCGTGGAGCGGCTGCGCAAGGCGCTCCCGCCGGACGAGCGGGGCTGAGCCCCTCGGGGCTCCCGACGAGTCGGTCTTCCAGTCGTCCTTCACCGCCCTATCGTGGAATTGATGAAATCGCCGCATCGGGTCCTGACTCTCTGGTTGCCGGTCATCCTCGCGGGTCTGATGGGGGGCTGTTCCACGGGAGCCCACGTGACGACTGTTCGTGCTCTCGCGCCGCTCTCCGTGGCTGACGCGAACTTGCTCCCCACGAGCGCCCCGAATCCGCCGACCTCCGTGGCCCAAGCTGCTGGGACCTGCTGGAGCACGATGAGTTGCTGTATCCAGAACCATCCCCTCACCCCGGTGCAGAGTTGCGGAGCTGACCCGCTGGAAGCGGCGAAGATCCTCAGGACCTTGGAGGTGCTGTACACGACTGCGCATCCCGAGGCGAAGGAAGCAGCGGACGCAGACGTAACCGAGGTAGAGCAGGCGGAAGACTGGACCAGCATTGCCGACCTTCCAGAGTGGAAGCAGCGATGCATCAAGTCCTATTATGCGTGCAAGGACAAGGGTTGGACGGGCAAATGCGACGACTGTCTGCGGCGTTGCGAAGGGCAACGAGAATGGCCTACGTCCATGTGTAGACCCCGCCCCCGCGCGAGGTGACGTCATGACATTCCAGGATGCGGAGCTGGATGCGCTCTGGGATCATCTGTGGGGACTCGAAGACCGGATCAACCACGGCGAGACCCTGGAACTCTCCGCGAGGATGCGCGATCTCCTGCTCTCTGCCGCTCCCACTGTGGCGATCAGAAGTGCCGAAGCGGAAGCAGCCCTCGCCACGACCGAGAGTGCCACCGCCCTTCTGCTGGAGATTCGGAAACGGATCCGCGAGGGCTCGAACCGAATCAACGATGCGCTTGTGCGAATGTATGCACTCCAGGATGCCGGGGATCTCAAGGGAGCACGGCAGCAGATGCACGACGTACTCGCCATCGAGGTTGTGCCGCTCTATCGGGAGATTGCCGAGGGCGAGATCGAGAAGCTCAACGAGCTGTCATAGGGACTTCGCAGCGCTGCTCCAGAAGCGGGCCTCCGCCTTGGTTCCACGGGCCTACGAGCCACTTTGTCGTTCGCACGGCGCTCTTTCGAGTTCGTGGGCGTGGATGAGGACAAGCGCATCCGGCTCGAGGACTTCGTGGAGCGGCTGCGCAAGGCGCTCCCGCCGGAAGAGCGGGGCTGAGCCCCTCGGGCTCCCGTCGTTCTTACTCCCTGAGCGGTACAGAGGTTCCTTCCCCTCGCCGCGTACCTTGAGCGGGTACTGACGCTTCGGTGCGTGCGGGCCTTTCGAGCAACTCCGCTCGGGGCCCAGGGGACGCGCGAGCGTCCAGGGAGGGCTTTCAGCCATGACAGTAGGAGTGCGGTTCTGCGCGAGCATGCTGGGCATGCTGCTCGTCGCGTGTGGTTCGACTGGAGCGGATGGGAGTGATGGTCAAAGCGGGCTGAATTCGCTGATGCGGTCCGAACAGGAACCCCCAGGCCCTCACTGCGTGAATGGGGGCATTCGAGTCAAATCCGGGCTCGACACCAACAACAACAGGAACCTGGATGACGGCGAGGTGACGAGCACGGCGTATGTATGCAACGGCTCCACTGGTGGAGAGACCTCGCGAGCGCTGGTGAGACTGGACCCCGAACAGGCCGGTGCCAACTGCGCCCAGGGTGGCACACGGGTGAGCAGTGGGCTGGACGGCAACGGCAACGGCACGCTCGACTCCGGCGAGGTGACGAGTACCTCCTACATCTGCAATGGAGCACCGGGCAATTCAACGGGCGCGCAGGCTCTGGTGCGGACGGTCCCCGAACCCGTGGGCAGCAATTGCGCCCAGGGAGGAACGAGAGTGCAGAGCGGGCTCGACACCAGTGGCAACGGCACGCTGGAGGCGGGAGAGGTGACGAGTAACGCGTACATCTGCAACGGAGCCGCGGGGAGTCCGGGAGCCCAGGCGCTGGTGCGGTTGGACCCGGAACCCGCAGGTGCCAACTGCGCCCAGGGCGGCACTGCGGTGCTCAGTGGATTGGACATCAATCGCAATGGCACCCTGGAGGCGAATGAAATCACCCAGACCCGGTATGTCTGCTCGACCCTGTCTGTCTTCGCAACAGGTTGGGCCGCTTCCGCGCCAACCGACAATTCTGGGGAGGTGCCTGCCTCTCTGTGGTTCAACTCCGGTCGGAAGGCGAGGATCGTCAAGACCAGCGCCTCTTCAAGGATCAAGATCACCATCTCCGATAACCTGGCAGCGGGCGCGGGCGTGAATGGCGGCTATGCCTACTACAGGGTCAGGATGAACGGGGGCTATGTTTCGCCCGATTGCCTGCAGCAGCAGTACATCTCGAATGCAAGCGGTTGGGCCAATAGCTTCTACTTCCCCTTCGCGACGGTGTGCCTCACGGATGTGTTGCCCCCAGGCCTTTATGAATTCGAGACCTGGGTATATTCGGCAGCAGGCACGGCGAATGTTGGTTCAGCCTCGTCGCAACCGCTTCTGCTGGTAGAGGAGATACCCGCAACCGCAAAGTATGGGTTCTCCATGGCGGGTGGGCCCTCGGGGACGACGAGCACGACGTTCCAGAAAGCTGCGGGACGAACCGTCAGCTATACGAAGCAGGCGGCGAGCACACTGCTCAAGGTGACGCTCGCGGATACGTTCCGGATCGACTCCAACGGGCAGGCAGGCACCATCATGATCCGGATGGATGGCAGCGATACATCCTGCTTCACGGGACAGTATGATGCCCAAGGCACCAGTGGGAATTTTCATCATCCCTTCGTCATGACCTGTGTGTTGCCAGGAGTTCCCGCAGGAACCCACTCCTTTGATGTCTGGATCCGCTCCAGCAGCACCAGTGCGCAAGCCTATCTGGGATGGGAGCGCTCTTATCCACTGCTGCTGATCGAAGAGATCGCCAATCAGAACCTCGCCTACACGAACGGGCGTTCCGCGAGTGGCGAACTCAGCGGAGACTGGGCTGGTGTAGGCACACGCCAGGTGCAGCACACGGTCAGTGCTATCGGGAAGACGATACGTGTGACCTATTCGGACACATTCCGCGCGACAGGCAATTGCAATGGCCGCTGGGGATACTTTCAGCTGTATGTCGATGGACAGCCCACATGGTGCACCACTGGCCAGTACGCGCACAACGTTGGGAGCAGCGCTCACGATCACCACCACCCCACCAATCAGGTATGCTTGGTGAAGGGACTGACAGCTAGCCCTCATACCTTCGCTATCTGGTCCTCGACGAGACACACCTGGGATGGCACGACTTGTGGTTCCAACTACTTCGGGTGGAACCGGGGCCAGAATCTGCTGCTGGTGGAAGAACTCCCTTGAGCTACGGCTCGGCCTTGGGCTCGAGCCTGAGGCGCACGAAACGCGGCCAGTAGAGGTCCGCTCCCTGTGGCTCGAAGAGATCCTTGAACTCGAAGCTGTTCGTCGCGTACGTGACGAGCAGCGCCCCCTCCTCATCGGAAGTGAGTTGAGGGTGCGCCTTCGCGGCATAGACGAACGGATCGTCGCGCTCCTTTGACTCGGGCGGAGTGAACAGTGCCTCCGCCTCCGTCCACGGTCCTTCGAGCCGCTTCGCCGTTCGCACGGCGATCTTCGTTGCTCCGAACCCCTGGCTCGTCACGTGGATCCAGCGTTCCAGGCGGGCGTCCCAGTGGACCGAGCACTCGGTTCCGGCCTCCGGGATGACCACGCTCGGCTCGTCGTCGAGAGCCTCCTCGGAGACCCAGCCCCGCTGCTCGCCCACCCACCATTGGGCTCCCCTGAGCTCGCCGTTCTCGAAGGCCTCCACGGGCCAGCGCACGAGGTACGCGTCATGATCCCTCGACGTGCGTGGCGCGACCGCGACGACGAACCCCTCGTTCAGCACGACCGCCGCCCCTGGGACCGCGTCGAAGGGTGTCCGCGCCGGCGTCTCCAGCTGGACGTCCCATGTGTCTGGCGAGCCGCTGGGGTTCGTGATGAACGCGACGCGCCACCCGGCATGATCGAAGCCCAGGCCGCCTGACTTCCTCTCGAGCACGGACAGGAACACGACGAGATGGCCATTCGGCAGGAGCACCCCGTGGCCTGGCCAGTGCCACGTGTCACCGATCTCGCCAAAGT
Source organism: Hyalangium gracile (assembly GCF_020103725.1). Classification (NCBI taxonomy): domain Bacteria; kingdom Pseudomonadati; phylum Myxococcota; class Myxococcia; order Myxococcales; family Archangiaceae; genus Hyalangium; species Hyalangium gracile. The sequence continues at coordinate 37,539 of NZ_JAHXBG010000040.1, forward strand.
ACGACGCCGGGGTGTTCTCCGCGTCCATCCGCCAGTGGGAAGTCATCGTCGCGGTGCGCGGATCCCTGCCGGTCTGCACGGCCACGGTGTTGCGCACCATCTCCGACTGGTTACGGACGTTCGCGGGCGTCTTCGCGACGAACGTGTCGCCAAAGAGCCAGAGGGTGCGCTCGGCGCCGAGATCGATCGAGTAGGCCCCGTCAGCTCCGAGCCACCGGGCATCCTGGTGAAAGAGCCCGTCGGCCTCGGGGTACGAGGCTCCGCTGCCCGAGATCTCGGAAGCGGGATCTCCTCCGCAGCCTGCTGGAAGCCCGAGCATGCAGCCTGCCGCGAGCAGGAGCGGCACGAGCCGCGATGGACGTGAAGACCGGTGCATGAAAGCCCCTCCCGAATATGGAGCCAGGCCTGGACGGGACACGCCCCGTCGCTGTCTCCACGCTTTCCTGGCGGGAGCTTGTTAGTTTCCTTCGCGGCTGGCCACCCCCTCCGAACCTTTCATGCTTCCGCTCCCTGAGAACCCCATCGAACTGAACATCGAACGCCTCGGGCAGCTGGGCGAGGGCGTGGCCTCCTGGCAGGGGCGCACCGTCTTCGTTCCAGGGGCGTTCCCGGGGGATGTCGTCAGCGTCAGCCTGGAGCAGCAGGGCAAGGTGCTCCGAGGACTGCTGCGGCAGGTGGTGACCCCCAGCAAGGATCGACGCCCCTCGCCATGCACCCTCAGCCTCGAGTGCGGCGGCTGTGACTGGCTGGAGCTGGCCGAGCCCGCCCAGCGTGCCGCGAAGCAGGAGATCGTCCTCTCCACCCTGGAGCACCTGGGCCGCCTGCCGAGGGATCGGTTCACCGTCCGGCCGCTGCTCGTAGCGCCTAGGGACTTCGGGTACCGTCGACGGGCGGTGCTGCACTTCGCCAAGGGCTCGCTGGCCTACTTTGGTCGGCGGAGCCACGAGAAGGTGCCAGTGTCCGAGTGTGGCGCGCTCACCCCCGTGCTCGCCACGCTCCCCGGAAAGCTCTCGCCGCTGCTCAAGCCGCTCTCCAAGGACGCCGAGGAGGTCCACCTGCTGGCCGAGGGAGGCAAGGCCGCCTTTGCCGTCATGCTGACGGGGCCCGTGACGGCCCGGCATGTCGAGGCCACCGAGGCTGCGGTGCGGACGCTGCGGCTCGAGGGGGCCGTGCTGGTACCGAAGGAGGGTTCGCCTCGCGTCCTCGGCAAACCCGCGCTGCGGTCGCTGTCCCCGCTGCGCCCCGAGGTGCCCCTGTTCCTGCGCCCGGACTCCTTCGCCCAGGCTCATGCCGAGGCCAACGTGGGTCTCGTCACCGCCGCCCTCTATGAGCTGGCCCCCCGTGAGACGGACTCCGTGCTGGAGCTGTACTCGGGCAACGGCAACTTCACCTTCCCGCTGGCCGCCACCGCGGGCTCCGTTCTGGGCGTGGAGTCCTCCCCCGTGGGGGTGGAGTTGGCCCAGCGCAGCGCCCGGGAGGGCGGGGTGGCCAATGTCCGCTTCATCCAGGGCGATGCCCGCAAGGTGTGCCAGGGGCTCCTCGGAGAGGGGAAGCGGTTCGACCTCTGCCTGGCCGACCCACCCCGAGCGGGGGCTCCCGGACTCGCACTCCAGGTATCATCACTGGGAGTGAAGAGAGTCGTTTATGTGGCATGCGACCCGGCCTCGCTCGCTCGGGATGCGGCGGGGCTGGTGGAGGAGGGGTACATGCCCCTGGCGCTCCAGGTGGTGGACATGTTCCCGCAGACCCATCACGTGGAAGCCGTGATGTCGTTCGAGCGCTGAAGGAGACCCCGTGGACGCCCGCATCGTCGAGTTCGCCGAGGTACTCCGCCAGAACGGCGTTCGCGTGAGCACGTCCGAAGTGCAGGACGCCCTGCGCGCCGCCTCGGAGGTGGGTCTGAAGGAGCGCACCGTCTTCCGGTCCGTCCTGCGCACCACCCTCGTCAAGCGCGAGCTGGACGTGGACGTGTTCAACCGCGCGTTCGACTTCTACTTCTCGGGTGCGGCCAGCACGTTCGAGGCCCTCGACAAGTCGCTCGCGAAGCAGATCGAGGAGGAGGGCTACCTCCAGGGCGACGAGCTCAAGATGGTGCTGTACCAGATGAACCTGCTCTTCCCCGAGATGTCGCCGCTGGCCAAGGCCATCGTGGACGGAGACCGGGCCCGGCTGGCGCAGATCTTCCGGTCCGCCATGCTCCAGCTCGATCTGTCCCGGATGGAGACTGGCCTCCAGGCCGGGTTCTTCGCCCGCCGGCTGCTCGCGGGCGCCGGCATGGAGCGGGCTCGCTCGGACCTGAAGTCCCTGGAGGCGGAGCTGGCCGCTCGAGGGCTGTCTCCCGATGGCATCGAGATCGTCTCCCGGTACGTCGCGGACGCGATGCGCAAGATCGAGGACGCCGCCCGCCAGGAGGTGAAGCGCCAGGCAGAGGCTCGCATCCGCCGCCGCACGGATTCCGTCACCGAGAAGCCGCTGCACCTGCTCACCCAGGCCGAGGTGGATCAGATGCAGGCCGCCGTGCGCACCCTGGCCGAGAAGCTCAAGAGCCGGCTCATCCGCAAGCAGCGCTCCCACCGGCGCGGAGCCCTCCACGTCCGCCGCACCCTGCGCCGCAACCTCCCGTGGGGTGGGGTGCCCATGGTGCCCCAGTTCCGCACCCGCCGCCCCGAGCGCCCCGAGGTCGTCGTCCTCTGCGATGTCTCGGACTCGGTCCGCAACGCGGCTCGGATGATGCTCCTCTTCACGTACACGCTGCAGGAGCTGTTCGTGCGCGTGCGCTCCTTCGTCTTCGTCTCGGACGTGGGCGAGGTGACCCCGTACTTCAAGGACCTGGACGTGGACCAGGCCATCGATCTGGCCACCGCCGGCAAGGCCGTGTCCCTCAGCGCCAACTCCAACTACGGCCGGGCGCTGGCCGAGTTCGTCCGCGACCACCTGGGCAGCATCACGCGGCGCACCACGGTCATGATCATTGGAGACGGCCGCAACAACTACAACCCGAACAACGCCTGGGCGCTGAAGGACCTCCAGCGCAAGGCGAAGCGTGTGCTGTGGATCTGCCCCGAGGACCGTGGCAACTGGGGCATCGGCGACAGCGAGATGCTCACCTACGAGAAGCACTGCCACCAGTCCGTGGTGGTCAACTCCGTCAACGATCTCGCCCGCATCGCCGACCAGCTCGTTCCCGCCTGAAGGAGACACCCATGCCTTCCATCTTCGATCTCACCAACGGCTCCGCGGACCCGGGCGTCCAGGCCGCCGACGACAGGACCCTGCGGCTCGCCGCGCATCCCCTGACCGAGCAGGAGCTCACCTCGCTCATCCGCTACCAGGACGCCTTCCTGGCCATCGCCGAGGCCTCGCCGGGCACCGAGGTGCTCGCTCGCGCCCACTCGGAGGCGATGAAGGCGGCAGGACTGGAGGACTCCAAGTTCGTGGAGCAGGGCAGTGCGCTCCTTCGAGCCTTCTGCGGCCAGCGCTGGGCCGTGAGCAAGCTCCGGGACAAGCTCAAGCAGATCGAATCCCGTGGTCCCGAGGCGGACGAGCTGCGCGGCCGGATTCGCGACGAGCTGGTCCGGCTGGAGCGGACCGACACCTTCGCCCGGCGCTACGGCGAGGAGCCCATCGCGCTCCTCATGAAGCACGAGCAGAAGCTGCTGGAGCTCCACACCCGGATGACCCGGGCCCTCAGCCGGGGTTGATTCTTGCTCCCGCAATGGAGTTCTAGAAACGTCGCTGTTGCGCTGATGATGGGAGTGGCGTGCACTCCTGCTCCCATCAAGGATGTCCTCCCCAAGCCCAATGAAGGCTTCCTGGAGAGTCTTCCTCCTTTGGGGGATTTCGGCCCGTACGACACCTTCATGGATGCGGTGGACAGGGCTTGTGACTTGATCCTCTCAAAGCCACACGCAAGCGTCGTCGACATCCCAGACCCTGTGCTGGCTCTGCGAGTCGCGGATGAATATTGCGCCTGGCTCTATTACGCCCCGGATGAGAAGTACCACATGAGCATGCTGACGAACCAGTCGGACGGTGATGAAGTCCTGACGCCTAGGAAGACATGCAGGCTGCCTGCCTTCGTGGATGACCCACGCTTCCCCGCTTGGAGCATCAAGTACATCTTTGCTCTTCACAACCACCCATTTGGCGGGCCGCTTTCCTTTTCCGACCTGAAGCAAATCATTGCGTTCGCCAAGACTCATGAGTGGGTCGTGGACACGAGGGACGGAAAGGTTCCTCTGTCCATGGTGGCATTCTTCTCGAACTCGGGCGGAGAGAACGCCAGATGTGATGGCTTCTTTCAGTACACACCGGAGAGCCGCGAGTTGATCAAGTTCACCAAGACCCAAGGGGAGTGGTTTCGGGAAGACATGGGGCTCATCACTTGGATCGATCAAACGACCTACAAGTTGAATGGCACGATCTATCGGGCGGAATAATGAGTCGCCAATTGAGAGTCGTCCCACTGGCGCTCGTTATTATTCTCACGGGCTGTGTCCGGCCTCCTTCTCCTCCCGTGGTGCCGGTGGAGGATGACAAGACGATCGTGTTTCCCCATTTCTTTGACCGGCCTGCTGGAGTGGTAGGGGTCGAAGGCGAATTGTATGACGTGGATGGAGTGATGCTTCGCGCCGTCATGATCGCCGTCAATGATTTCCTGCCTTACAGCGCCAAGGCGTCCTGTCCCGATAGGCCCGAAGCACAGTCCTATCGGGTCACTCGTCAAGGGAACATCATCTTTGTCTACATCTACGAGAATGAGGCGTATTGTGGCGCCTCGTATCTCGCTCTGGACTCAGGTGCGAAGTACGCGATCAGCATCGATGGTCGCATCCTTCGGCGTGTGCTGGATGGTCAACCCGAGGGGAACGCAAGCTTGGAAGCAGTGGATGCTGGCCCCCGGAGGGTTCCCTCCAGACCCGGGGTGACTCCTGCCTACGATTCCATCTGGAACAAACCGTCACACTCCGTGCCCCAAGGAGAAGAAGATGGCGGGGTGAGCCTCTGGGCTGACGGGGGGAGTCCCCTCTCTACTGATGGAGGCGGAGCACCATAGTCTTGAATGAAGGTCCGCAAACGGCTACGGCGTCACGAACGTGAGCTCGAGCGCCCGGACACAGGCGTCATCCGGCTTCGCCGCTGGATCCTCCAGGAAGGCTCCCAGCAGACCCAGCGCGCAGGGCCCCAGCACCACGTGGCCCGTGGCGGGAAACTCGATGAAGAAGCTATTCGCCAGGTTCTGGTGCACCTGCATCCCCAGCTCGGGCGGCGTCGTGATGTCGAACTGCCCCGACATCACCAGGGCCGGCGTGTCCCGCCTCACCGGCTCCAGGGCCGACTCGTCCACGGGCTCCAGGGCCCAGGCCGCGCATGTGTCCCGGATGTCCTCCAGCACCTGGGTGAAGAACGCCGCGACAGGAGGGTAGAGCCCCTGCTGCCCCACCTCGTCCACGGAGAAGCCCGCCGCCTCCGTGCACCGGAAGGTGTACTCCCGAAGGTCCGCGAATGAATCATCCCGCTGCGCCCACGTGGGCAGGAGGCCGTTCAGCGGCGTGAAGTCCCCCTTCGTCATCGAGCTGATGAGCAGGGGCAGGATCGGGATCGACGAGGCGCTGAACGAGTTCAACAGCCCACCGATCAGCTCCTCCTGCGTGAGCGCCCAGGTGATCGGCTGTCCCGTGGTGGGGTGCGTGGCCTGGATGGTCGCCGGAGTGACCGCCAGCGTCTGCATCAGCTGCAGCGTGGTCGCCTCCAGGCCCGGGTAGGCCTGGGCGCAGGCCGGGTCCGCGGCACAGGTGGAGAACAGCAAGCGCAGGGCCCGGTCACCGCTCTTCGGCGCGCTCGCGAGGATGTTCCGCTCCAGCGGCCCGGTGCTGTCCAGCGTGACGCCGCGGATCCCCTCCGGGTGGTCCCTCAGCACGTGCTGCGTCAGGTACGTCCCGTACGAGAGCGCGTAGATGTTGTAGGTGCCGAACCCGAGCGCCTTCATCACGGCGGCCACGTCCGAGGCGCTCTCGACGCTGTTGTACGCCGACAGCTCCACTCCCGCGGCCACCCACCGATCGTGGCACTGCTGGAGCGCCTGCGCCGTCAGCGCCCGCTGCTGCTCGGTGCTCAGGGGCTTGCCGAGCTGCTGCGCCACCATCGCCCCCAGCTCCGGGCACTTCAGGGACGGCGTCGAGGCTCCCGCCCCGCGCTGGTCGAACAGGATGATGTCCCGCCGGGCCCGGATGGCCGCTCCCGCCGGCCCCAGCATCAGCTCCCGGAAGGCGCCGATGGCCGAGGCGCCGGCTCCCCCCGTCAGCATCAGCAGCGGATCAGCAGCCGGCTCCGCGCCCGTACTGAGCACATGCATGACGGAAAGGCGGATCCTCTGGCCCTCGGGCTGAGCATGGCGCTCGGGAACCTCCACCCAGCCACAGCGGACGCCTTGCAGCGGAAAGGAGCAGTCCGCCCCCTCGAAGACCGGCGTAAAGCCGGGTTTGCTCGGTGCGTCATCGTCTCCGCACCCCCAGGCGCTGGAGAGCAGGAGCAGCAGGGCAGGGAAGGCGAGGGGTAGGCGGGCGGGCTTGCGAGGCATGAGTCGCACCGTACCTCGGCAACGAACCCCCTCCCGCCGATTGCGGATTGCATTCCGGCGCCCGGCGTCGCATAAGAATCTGTTTTTCAACGGGAAAAGTTCATGAAGCGCTACTTCATCCACACCTTCGGCTGCCAGATGAACGTCAACGACTCGCTCCGCATGAGCGAGGTGCTGGCGAAGCTCTCGTACACGCCGACGCCGACGCCGGATGATGCCGACCTCATCATCCTCAACACCTGCGCCATCCGCGAGAAGGCCGAGGACAAGATGCTGTCGGCCCTGGGGCGCTACCGGCCCGTCAAGGTCAGCCGCGGCGCCCTCATCGGCGTGGGCGGCTGCGTGGCCCAGCAGGAGAAGGACCGCCTCATCAAGAAGGTCCCCTACGTGGACTTCGTCTTCGGCCCCGACAACATCGGCAAGCTGCCGGAGATCATCTCCCGCGTGGAGCAGGAGCGCGAGCGCGTCGTCGAGACCGCCTTCGTCGACTCCGAGGAGTACGTCTTCCCCCGCGCCAGCGCCGAGACCTCACGCGGCAAGGTGACCGAGTTCGTCACCGTCATGAAGGGCTGCGACAACGTCTGCTCCTTCTGCGTGGTGCCCCACACCCGCGGCCGCGAGGTCAGCCGCGCCTTCCCGGACGTGCTCACCGAGGTGGCGGAGCTGGCCAGCGTCGGCCTGCGCGAAGTCACCCTCATCGGCCAGAACGTCAACTCGTACAAGGGCGGCATCAGCTTCGCCCAGCTCCTGCTGCGCACCGCCGAGGTGCCCGGTATCGAGCGCGTGCGCTTCACCACCAGCCACCCGCACGATCTCTCCGACGAGCTGATCGAAGCCTTCCGCACCCAGCCGAAGATCGCTCCCCACTTCCACCTGCCCGTGCAGAGCGGCGCCGACCGCATCCTCAAGATGATGCGCCGCGACTACACCGTGGAGCAGTACCTGGAGCGACTCGAGAAGCTGCGCGCGGCCCGGCCCGGCATCGCCGTCACCACCGACATCATCGTCGGCTTCCCCGGCGAGACGGACGAGGAGTTCGAGCTGACCCTGCAGCTCACCGAGAAGGTCCGCTACGAGAACCAGTTCTCCTTCATCTACAGCCCTCGGCCCAAGACGGGCGCCGCCCTGCGCGAGAAGGACTGGGGCCCGGTGCCCCACGAGGTGAAGATCGCCCGCCTGGAGCGCCTGCAGAAGCTCCAGCGGAAGATCTGCGGCGAGATCGCCGCCACCCAGGTGGGCCTCGAGGTGGAGGTGCTCGTGGAGGGACACTCCAAGTACGACGCCGCCAAGCGCTTCGGTCGCACCCCCGAGAACCGCACCGTCAACTTCGACGGGGATGCCCCCGCCGGCGCCCTGGTGAGGGTCCTCATCGAGCGCGCCACCCCCAACCAGCTCATGGGCAAGCAGACCCGGGTGGTGATGGCTCCTACCGTCGTCCCCCCTCCGGCCGAGGCCCTGGCGGGGGTCCAACCTGACCGGTTTCCTCTCGTGGTGTCGTAAGGGGGGCGGTTTCGCCGCCGGGGGGCCGTTCCAAAACTGACGCGAGGCGGTAGGACGTGGTAGGAGCACTCCCATGGCCATCGTGCCCGAGACAGTGCTGAAGGCGTGCCCCATCTTCAAGGGGTTCACCGACACTGGCATCGCGATCTTCGCCAGCATCGCCGTCCCGCGCGCCTTCCCCAAGGGCACCCAGCTCTTCGCCGAGGGCAAGAAGGGCGAGTCGCTGCTCATCGTCGGCGAGGGCACCGTGCGTCTCAGCGCGAAGAACCAGGCGGGCGAGGAGATCTCTCTCGGGGATGTGGGCTCCGGAGAGCCGCTGGGTGAGCTGGCCCTCGTGCAGATCGGCGAGCGGCTGTGCACCGCCACGGCCATGAACGACGTGTCCGCGCTGGAGATCCGCCACGCGGACTTCCAGAAGCTCCTCATCCAGAAGCCCCAGGCCTGCGTGAAGCTGCTGATGGGCATCGTCACGTACTTCGGCCAGAAGGCCCGCGACAACCGAGAGATGCTCCGCACGCTCGTCGGAAAGGCGCCTGCCGCCTGAGTGGCGCGTGGTAGCCTGCTCGCCGCTCATGCGTGCGTGCGCTCCGGTGATAGCGGTGCTGCTGGCCCTCGGGGCCCCCCTGGCGCGCGCCGAGACCGACTGGTTCGCCAGCGTCTACACGCCCGCTGGCGTCGAAGTTCGAGCCGACGCCCGCGTCTTCGCGCTCTTCTGCCTGCTCAACCGCGCCGGCTACGACGCGGGCCCGCTGCGGCGCGAGCACCCCGTTCCCGCCTACCGCTATCCCCCGGCCCGCGTGCGCGTCCGCGAGGCCCTGGCCAGCGCCGACCCCGCCGTGCTCCAGCGCGCCCAGGCGTTCTTCGACGCCCATCCGCTGCCCCTGGAGCGCTACCTGGCCCTCACCGTCCGCATCGAGGACGAGACGGACATCCCCGCCGAGTTCCGGGAGCTGGAGGGGCTCGAGACCCTGCTCGATCTCGTCGAGGAGCGGTGGCCACTGCCTGTCCTCAGGACGGAGACCTTCGACGACTACCGATCGGTCATGCGTTCCTACCTTGCCGTTCTGGACGCGCCGCTCCAACGTGCCTCGCGTCTGCTGCGGCTGCCGGAAAGCGGGCCGGGCGTCCGGGTTGTGGTTAATCTGCTCGCCGAGGAAGGGTGGGTGCGCGGTTTTCGCACCGGGAAGGGTGTGGTGGTGGTGGTAGGTCCAGGTAAGGCCCCTGAGTTGGAACTCCTGATGTGGGAGTACGCCCGACTGATGCTCCCCGCCCGGGTGGGCGAGCAGGCCCAGGCTCGGTGGACGGCCGGGCCAGCGCTCTTGAAGGAGGCGCAGGGCCTGGGGGCTCGGGAGGCGACGGTGGGGGAGTACGCGGTGGCGCTGCTCAGCCGTGCGCTGGCGCTCGCTGCCCTGGAGGCCCCGGACTCGGCCTACGAAGCGGCCGGCCGGCAGGGGTACTTCGGGCTGAAGGCGTTGGCGGGGAGTTTTGGAGACGCGCGCCCGGTTGATGCGTGGGCGCTGGAGGGGCTGGCTCGGGTAGGTACCGGCCGTCCCCTCCGGAAGTGAACGAGAGCCAAGGACGAAGCGTGGAAGATTTACTCACCCATCTGCTGAGCGACACCCAGGGCATCTTTGCCTACGCAACGGTCTTCTTGATCCTGCTGGCCTGTGGGCTCGGTGTTCCGCTTCCCGAGGACATCTCGCTCATCCTCGGCGGCTTCCTGGCGCACAAGGGCGCCGCCAGCCTGCCGGTGATGATGGTGGTCGGCTTCGCGGGCATCCTCGCGGGAGACAGCCTCATCTTCTACTTCGGCCGCAAGCTGGGGAAGAACGTGGGGCGCAAACCCGGCGGCTTCTTCGCCCGCATCATCACCCCCGAGAAGCGCGCCAAGGTCGAGGGCCTGTTCCAGAAGCACGGGCAGAAGATCGTCATGATCGCCCGCTTCATGCCGGGCGTGCGCGCGGTGACGTACTTCACCGCGGGCTCGGTGGGCATGTCCTACTGGCGCTTCATCTTCTGGGACGGCCTGGCCGCGCTGCTGTCCGCGCCGGTGTTCGTCTTCCTGGGCTTCCACTTCGGCAGCGAGCTGGACTACCTGATCGGCCAGCTCAAGCGGAGCCAGACCGCGGTGCTCATTGCCCTGGCCGTCATCGGCGCCATCTGGTTCGTGTGGCACCGCCGGAAGACGGCGGCCGCTCGAGCGGCGGCGGCGCAGGCCCTGCAGCAGGCCGCGGTGGTTCCCGTCATTCCCCAGGAGGGCGGCTCGGCCGGGGCCCGCGCGCCGTTCCTGGACGCCGGGGAGAACCAGGTCGTCGCCTCCCGCACCTCCGAGCAGTAGGCCCCGGGGCGCATCACCTGCGCGCCCCACGCCCCGTGCTCAGCGTCGCCCGAACAGGCCCTTGAGCCAGCCCACCACTCCCGCCTTCTTCTCGGGCGGGGGAGCGGCCATGGCCGCCGCGGGCCCACCCCGCGCCGAGCCCGCCGCCGCGGGCGGAGGGTTGGCCGCGGAGTGCTCCTGCATCCGCGCCTTCACGGCCTCGGGCGTGTCGCGGGTGTTGAAGGAGCTGGAGACCTCGCGCCCCGTGGAGTTCTCCTTCGCCGTCACCGTCAGCAGCGACTCGCTGTTCACCTCGAAGGTGATCGTCACCTTCACCTCGCCGCGGGGGCGCTTGGGCAGGCCCGTGAGCTTCAGCGTGCCCAGGAACTCGTTCTCCAGCGTGCGATCCGAGTCTCCCTGGAAGATGCTCAGCTCGAGCTCCGCCTGTTGATCGCGGCTGGTGGACAGCGTGTACGACTTGGACGCCGGCAGCGCCGAGTTCCGCTCCATCACCGCCTTGAAGCGTCCACCCGGCAGCCCCACGCCGATGGCCATCGGCAGCACGTCGATGAGGGTGACACCCTCCTTCTGCCCCAGGCTGTGCGCCAGCAGCGCCGCGCCCAGCGCCACCGCCTCGTCCGGGTGCACGTTCTTGGTGGGCGGCTTGCCGAAGAACTTCGTGATCTTCTCGTGCACCAGCGGGAAGCGGCTCTGGCCTCCCACCAGCACCACCTCCTGGATGTCCTGCGGCGTCAGGCCCTTGGCCTTGAGCACCTCGTCGCAGACCTCCAGGGTGCGATCCACCAGCGACTCGGTCAGCTCGATGAGCTTCTTGCGCGTGAGCGTGACGTCGATGTCGTACGGCGTGTTGTCGATCATCGTCACGAACGCCACGTGGATGCGGATGTCCGAGCGCTCCGACAGCGCGCACTTGGCCCGCTCGGCCGCGTCGTGGATGCGCTGCATCGCCACCCGGTCGCCCTGGAACACCTTGCCCGTCTGCTTCTGGAACTCCTCCAGCAGGTACTCGACGATGGCGTTGTCGAAGTCGATGCCGCCCAGGAAGGTGTCGCCGCCGGTGGAGATCACCTCGTAGACGGTGTCGTGCAGCTCCAGCACGGACGCGTCGAAGGTGCCGCCGCCCAGATCGTAGACGAGGATGCGCTGGGTGAGCTTGCGCCCGTAGCCGTACGCGAGCGCCGCCGCGGTGGGCTCGTTGAGGATGCGCTCCACGTGGAGCCCGGCCAGCCGCCCGGCCTCGCGCACCGCCTGGCGCTGGTTGTCGTTGTAGTACGCGGGCACGGTGATCACCGCCCGCGACACCGCGTGCCCGATGTGGTTCTGCGCCACCTCGCGCACCTCGCGCAGGATCAGCGCGGAGATCTGCTGCAGCGAGAAGACGCGGTTGCCCAGCTTCACCGCCGCCTCGCCGTTCTCTCCCTCGGCGACCTCGTAGTGGAAGCGATCCTTGATGTGCTGGACGATGGGCGAGTCGTACGCGCGGCCCACCAGCCGCTTGGCCCCGTACACCGTCTGCCGGGGGTTGGTGAGCATCTGCCCCTTGGCCGGGTGCCCGATGATCATCTTCCCGCGCGTGTTGAGCGCCAGGATGGAGGGCACGGTGTTGTGGCCCTCGCGGCTGCGCAGCACCTCGGGCTTGCCGTGGCGCACGTAGCCGGCGCACGAGTTCGTCGTACCCAGATCGATGCCGATGATCGGCCCTTCGCGCTTCGGCTCCTCCTTGGGAGGCTCGAAGGGAGGCGCGTTGGGGACCGTGGAGGCATTGGCCGTGACAACCGGAGCGAAGCTGCCGCTGGGGCGCTGCGAGGCCGGCGGGGCTGGCGGAGCCGGAGGCGGGGGAGCAGCCGGGGCGGGAGCCTCGGGAGGAGCAGGAGGCGGGGCTGGGGGCTCGGGCGGCTCGGGCGGCTGAGCTGCCGACGCCGGAGGCTCGGGCGGAGCGGGGGCGGGAGGCTCCGGGGGCTCGGGAGCGAGCTCCTCCGCGTCCAGGATGGCCTCTTCCGCGACCTCTGCCTCCGAGGCAGCAGCCACTGGAGCCTGAGGCGCGGGCTGCGCCGGGGCAGCAGCCACCGGCTCCGGGGGCGCAGGTTGCGCGGGGACAGGTGCCGTCGGGATGGGAGCCGCGGGCCTCGCGGCGGAGGCCGCCACCGGGACAGGAGTCGCCGGGCTGAGCCGCAGGGGAGGCGTTGGAGCAGGCGTCGCGGGCGGGGCAGGGGGAGGCGCCGCCGAGACTGGCGCCTCGGGCTGCCCGGGGGCAGGAGCCGGAGGAGCCGCCGGCTGCGCGATTGTAGGCGTAGGAGGGATGGTGTAGTCAGCCTCTCCGACACCCAGGGGCACGGGCGGCGTCAGCGCCTGCCCATGAGGCAGGGGAGCGACAGCCGTCTCGAGGAAGCGCTTGGTCTCCGGATCCAGGGTGAGGAAGCGCAACCCCATGCCGGAGACACCGTGGCCCTGCTGCCCGGTGACGAAGTGCACCACCGCGGACGCATAGATGATGCGCGCTCCGGTGGAGAGCTTGAGATCCAGGGTGACAGGCGTACCCGGCGGCTTCACCGTCCTGGAGCGCAGGTAGATGCCGCCCCGAGTGATGTTGGCGCCGTACTTCGCGAGGAACTCTTCCGGGGTGGCGAAGGGCAGCTTGACCGCCAGCCCGATCGGTCCCTGATTGGATTCCGTCAAAGCCTCATCCCGAACGTGAGGGGTAGGGGAGAGTATCGCCTGAACCCACGGGGAACGGGCATCAAAACAGCCGACAGAAGGGCGCTCTGGACCGTTGCGAGCCCGCGTCCAGGCGCGTATGGAAGCGGCCCCGCCGGGCGATGATGCCCCGCGGCGCTCCGGGAGCCCTCATGCTGAACCCCGAAATCCGGCTCGCGCTCACCTTCGATGACGTCCTGCTGCAGCCCGCCGAGAGCGCCGTCATCCCCCGGGATGTCGAGCTGTCCACGCGGCTGACCCGCAACCTGCGCCTGAACATGCCGCTCTTGTCGGCGGCCATGGACACCGTCACCGAGGCCCGCACGGCCATCGCGATGGCGCAGGAAGGCGGTATCGGCGTCATCCACAAGAACATGACCCCCGAGCAGCAGGCGCTCGAGGTGCTCAAGGTGAAGAAGTTCGAGAGCGGCATGGTGGTGGACCCCGTCACCACCGAGCCCGAGGCGCCGCTGGCTCGCGCCATCGAGCTGATGCGCCAGCACGGCGTGTCCGGCATCCCCGTGGTGAAGGGCAAGCGGCTGGTGGGCATCGTCACCAGCCGGGACGTACGCTTCGAGACGAACCTGTCCCAGAAGGTGGAGCAGGTGATGACGCGCAAGCTGGTCACCGGGCGCGAGGGCATCCACCAGGCCGAGGCCCAGCAGCTGCTGCACCAGCACCGCATCGAGAAGCTCCTCATCGTCAACGAGGAGTTCGAGCTCAAGGGGCTCATCACCATCAAGGACATCGAGAAGCGGCGCACGCACCCCAACGCGGCCAAGGACGCCAAGGGGCGCCTGCTGTGCGCCGCCGCCGTGGGTGTCTCCGCGGACCGCGAGGCCCGCATCGACGCGCTGGTGAAGGCCGGCGTGGACGTGATCGTCGTGGACACGGCGCACGGCCACTCCCGAGGCGTGCTCGACGGGGTGCGCGACACGCGCAAGAACTTCAAGGGCTTCGAGCTGATCGCCGGCAACGTGGCCACCGCCGAGGGCACCCGCGCGCTGATCGAGGCCGGGGTGGACGCGGTGAAGGTGGGCATCGGGCCGGGCTCCATCTGCACCACGCGCGTGGTGGCCGGCGTGGGCGTGCCGCAGGTCACCGCCGTGGATGACTGCGCCCGCGAGGCCGCCAAGCACGACATCCCCATCATCTCGGATGGCGGCATCAAGTACTCGGGCGACATCGTGAAGGCGATCGCCGCAGGGGCCAGCTCGGTGATGATCGGCTCGCTCTTCGCGGGCACCGAGGAGGCGCCGGGCGACGTCATCCTGTACCAGGGCCGCAGCTACAAGAGCTACCGGGGCATGGGCTCGCTGGGAGCGATGAAGCAGGGCGCCAAGGACCGCTACTTCCAGGCGGACGTGGACGCGGTGAAGCTGGTGCCCGAAGGCATCGAGGGCCGCGTGCCGTACAAGGGCACCCTGGCGATGAACATCCACCAGATGCTGGGCGGCATCCGCAGCGGCATGGGCTACGTGGGCTGCCGCACCATCGAGGAGCTGAGGACCAAGGCCCAGTTCGTGCGCATCACCTCGGCGGGGCTCAAGGAGAGCCACGTGCACGACGTCATCATCACCGAGGAGGCGCCCAACTACCGGGTGGAGTAGGGCGCCGGGGGAGAAGTCGGCGGAGCGCTCCCCGACTTCCCAGAGGTGCTACTTGCCGCGGCGCTTGCCGCCGCCGGTGCCGGAGTCCTCGGCCGGAGCGCCGACGTCCGCCACCTTCTTCTCCGCGGTGGCCACGCGGCTGAGCAACGCGTCCTTGTCGTCCGGAGCCAGCGTCTCGATGGCCTGCCGCAGGGTGTTGAAGTCCAGGCGGGCGATGGTGACGGTGTTGCCGCCCTTGATCTCCTGCACGGTGGGTACGCTCACCAGCTCGCGCATGTAGGTCTCGAACTCCACGCGCACATCGGCGGTCTGCTGGATGCAGGCCTCCTTGGCGCTGACGATGGCGTCGGCGCCCTCCCGGTACTGCAGGTCCGGGTTGCGCGTCATGGCCTCCTCGAAGGTCTGCGTGCGCTGGCGCAGCGTCTCGTACAGGTTGATGTAGTCCTGGAGCCGGTCCGTCTCGGGACGGTTGACGTTGCGCGCCTTGTTGAGCTCCTCGGCGGTGTTGTCGCAGGTGAGCTTGCCCAGCTCGCCCGCGTTCGGAGTGTCCTTCACCGCGACGCTGGTGGTCTCGCGGTCGAGCCGTTCATCCGAGGTGATTTCCCGTGCCGCACAACCGGTGACGGACAGGAAGAAAACAGTGGCGGCGGCGGACAGGCGATGCATCAGGACCTCGACAGGGGCGGAACGAACAGGTGGGGTTTTAACGGTTGATCTTCCAAAGTTTGTAGCGGTATGGGCCGGCCTCCGTCAACGACGCCCGGGGAGAACCTCGTGGATATCCATGCTGAGAAGATCCTGATCCTCGACTTCGGCAGCCAGTACACGCAGCTCATCGCCCGACGCGTGCGCGAGCTGGGTGTGTACTGCGAGATCCACCGACCCGACCTGTCCGAGGAACACATCCGCCGCTTCGCTCCGCGCGGCATTGTCCTCTCGGGCGGTCCGGCCTCGGTGGAGGCGGAGGGCTCGCCCCGGTGCGATCCCTACGTCTTCCAGGCGGGCGTGCCAGTGCTCGGCATCTGCTATGGCCTGCAACTGCTGGCCAAGCTGCTGGGAGGCCGTGTGGACCGGTCGGCCCATCGCGAGTACGGCCCGGCGGAGGTGGAGGTGCTGGCCGCGCGAGGACCGCTGCTGGAGTTCAACCCGGGCGATCGGGTGAAGGTGTGGATGAGCCACGGCGATCGCGTGGACGCGCTGCCGCCGGGGTTCGAGGCCATCGGGCGCAGCGGCAACTCGCCCTTCGCGGCGGCGGCGCACACCTCCAAGCCGGTGTACGGGCTGCAGTTCCACCCGGAGGTGGTGCACACCCCGGCGGGCAAGCAGATGTTGCGGGCCTTCATGTTCGGCGACTGCAAGGTGAGCGGCTCGTGGACGATGAAGGGCTTCATCCAGGAGGCCGAGGCGGCCATCCGCCAGCAGGTGGGCGAGCACGGGCGCGTCATCTGCGGCCTGTCGGGCGGGGTGGACAGCTCGGTGGCGGCGCTGCTGCTGCACCGGGCGATCGGGCCGCGGCTGCAGTGCATCTTCGTGGACAACGGGCTGCTGCGGCAGGGCGAGCGCGCGCAGGTGGAGGCGCTCTTCGTGGATCGCTTCCACGTGCCGCTGAAGACGGTGGATGCCCGGGCGCGCTTCCTGGAGAAGCTGGCCGGTGTCACGGACCCGGAGAAGAAGCGGAAGATCATCGGCCGCGAGTTCATCGCGGTGTTCGAGGAGGCGGCGCGCGAGGTGCACGACGCCGAGTTCCTGGCGCAGGGCACGCTCTACCCGGACGTGATCGAGTCCGTCTCGTACAAGGGCCCGTCCGTCACCATCAAGAGCCACCACAACGTGGGCGGCCTGCCGGAGCAGATGAAGCTCAAGCTGGTGGAGCCGTTGCGCGAGCTCTTCAAGGACGAGGTGCGCGTGCTGGGCCGCGAGCTGGGCCTGCCGGACGAGATGGTGAGCCGGCAGCCGTTCCCGGGGCCAGGGCTGGCCATCCGCGTGCTGGGCGAGGTGACGGATGCTCGGCTGGAGCTGGTGCGCCGCGCGGATGCCATCGTCCAGGAGGAGATCCGCCAGGCGGGGCTCTACACGGAGCTGTGGCAGGCCTTCGCGGTGCTGCTGCCGGTGCAGAGCGTGGGGGTGATGGGAGACGAGCGCACCTATGAGTCCACGTGCGTGCTGCGCGCCGTCACGAGTGTGGACGGGATGACGGCGGACTGGGCGCGGCTGCCCTTCCCGGTGCTGGAGCGCATCTCCACGCGCATCACCAACGAGGTGCGCGGCATCAACCGCGTGGTCTACGACATCTCCTCGAAGCCTCCCGCCACCATCGAGTGGGAGTAGAGAAGAGAACGCGGCCCGCGCCCGGCCGCCGTGCAAGTGTTTGCACATGAATGCAAGGAATGCGCACTCGGACGCAATCCTTGCGCGGGTGGCTTGCCGGGGTGGGGGGGGACACGCAGCTTGGCCCCCCGAGCGCTCCTCACGAGCGCTCCTGGGAAGCCGGTCTGGTACATGCCTTGCTGGCCTTCCCCTGTCACGAGTCCTCAGGAGGGGGCCAGCTTGGACATCCCAGCGCTGCTTGGCATGAATGCCTTGGTTCAGGACGCGAGCGGTGGATCGCGCGATGTGGTCGCCGCCTCGGCGGTGGAGGACTTCTACAAGATCCTCATCAGCTACATGGATCCGGAGCTGCGAGCCACCTTCACTCCCACGGCCTCGGGGGAGCTGCAGCCCGAGGTGCGCCGGATTGCCCAGGATCAGCCGCTGGAGAACGCGGCGTTCTACCAGGAACTGCAGGTGCCCTACCTGACGGCGGTCCTCTCTGGGGCCCGGCAGCCCTCGGCGAAGCTGCTGGATGGGGCGACGGCGCGCAAGCAGCTCGAGGAGCTCTGCGCGAGCAGCGACGTCTTCCGGCGCCACGCCCGAGCCCTTCATGCGCTGCACTGGAAGAAGAAGTGGCCCGTGCTCAACAGCTACCTCGAGGATCAGCGCGCCGTCGATCGCTCCCAGGAGCTCTACGCCGCCTTCGATCGGCTCCAGGTGCACCTGCGCGCGCAGCAGGAGGCGGCGCGTGACTCCGAGCGCACCGTGAGGTTCGATGCGCTCCTGTCGAAGCTCGAGGGGCTCCGGGACTGGGCGCTGACGCGCAAGCTCTACTGGGCGACCCGGCTCTACAGCCACCTCACCCTGGAGTGGATGCCGAAGCTGCGCTCGCGGCTCGCCGATGCCGAGGGCACGGAGGCGGTGGGGCGAGAGCTCCGGTCCTACTCCGCGCTGCTCGCGATCCTGGAGGAGACGGACCGGAACCCGAGGGGGCTCACCTTCCACGAGGCCTTCCTGGAGACGGTGAGGGCGTTCACCTTCGCCACCACGCTGCCCCGCTACACGGACTATCGCGGCAACCCGGAGCGCTTCTCCGAGGCGGTGGACGGGCTCTTCACCGAGTTCAAGCAGCGCTACACCCACTCGGGCATCGTGGAGATCGAGCTCGCCCTCCACCAGTGGGGCCGCGAAGTCGCGGCGAGGTGAGGCGCTTCAGGGGCTCCACTCGCCGAAGGGGAGGGGAGCGAAGAACGCCTCCACGTCCTCGTCGCGGAGCCCGGCCAGGGTGGCGGGGTTCCAGCGGGGGCGCTGGTCCTTGTCCACGAGCACCGCCCGGATGCCCTCGCGGAAGTCCGGGTGCGCGGTGACGGACTGGCTGAGCCGGTACTCGAGCGCGGCGACCTCCGTATAAGGAAGGGAGCGGCACCGCCGCAGCTGGCGCAGCGTCACCTTCAGGCTGGTGGGAGACATGCGCGCCAGGGTGGCCCGGGTCTCCTCGGCCCACGCGGTACCCTCGGCGGCCAGGGCGGAGAGGATGTCCTCCATCCGGTCCGCCGCGAAGCAGCGATCGATGGCCTCCTGTTGGGCCCGCAGCGGCGCGGGTCCCGCGTCCGTGGAGAAGGAGGAGAGGACGCGGGTGGCCACCTCGCGCGGCGCGCCGGTGCTCCAGTCCACCGCCGCCAGCGCCTGCACCAGCTCGTCGAGCCGCGAGTGCTCCACATGGTGCGTCCCGTAGCCGACCCACATGGCGTCCGCGGCCGTGCCTCGCGCGCCCGTGAGGGCCATATAGGTGCCCACCTGGCCGGGGAAGCGCGGGAGGAACCAGCCTCCGCCCACATCCGGGAAGAGGCCGATGGCCGTCTCCGGCATGGAGAAGGTGAGCCGCTCGGTGACGACGCGGTGCGAGCCGTGGATGGAGAGCCCCAGCCCTCCGCCCATGCTGATGCCATCCACGAGCGCGATGAAGGGCTTCTCGTAGTGGTGGATGCGGTGGTCGAGGGCGTACTCCTCGCGGAAGTAGGTGCGAGCCAGGGGCTCCTCACCCTCGGGCAGGGGCTTGCTCATCGCCTGCGCCACGGCGCGCACGTCGCCCCCCGCGCAGAAGGCCTTTCCGCCCGCGCCGCGGATGAGGACGGCCTTCACCTCGGGGGCTCGGGCCCAGGCCTCCAGCTGGGGGCGGATGGCGCGGATCATGTCCAGGCTGAGGGCGTTGAGGGCCTTCTGGCGATCCAGCGTCACCAGGCCGATGGGGCCGCGCGTCACCAGCTGCACGTCGTTGCTCATGGAATGGGTGTACCTGATTTCGGGGAGTGCGTGCACGCACCCCGCCAATGGCGGTAAGCAGGCGCCATGCGCGTTCCCGTCGAGCTGCGCCGCAGCGTCCGGCTCCTCAACCACGGCCCCACTACCCTCATCACCGCCTCGGCGGGCGGGCGCACCAACGTGATGGCCGCCGCCTGGGTGATGGCGCTGGACTTCAACCCTCCGAAGATCGCCGCCGTCGTCGCCGAGGGCACCTTCACCCGCGAGCTCATCGACGCCTCGGGCGAGTTCACGGTGAGTCTGCCCACCCTGGCGCTGCTCGACGCCACCTATACCGTGGGGGAGTGCTCCGGCCGGGACGTGGACAAGTTCGCCACGTACGGGCTCCAGACGACTCCAGGCTCGGTCGTGAGCGCTCCGCTCGTCGAGGGGTGCGTGGGGTGGCTCGAGTGCCGTGTCCTCTCCGAGCCCGGCCCCCAGCAGCGTTATGATCTCTTCGTCGCCGAGGTTGTGGCCGCCTGGGCGGATGACGAGGTCTTCGTCGAGGGCGACTGGCGCTTCACCCGGGACGAGCACCGCACGGTGCACCACCTCTCCCGAGGCGTGTTCTTCACCACGGGCCAGCGCGTCCAGGCGAGGAGGCTGCCGTGACGGTGAAGGTGATGACGTTCAACGTGCTCTTCGGAGGCCAGGACCGGTTCGACGCCATCCTCGCGCTGCTGTCCCAGGTGCGGCCGGACGTGCTGGTGCTGCAGGAGTGCCTCTGGTGGGAGACAGGCGACCGGCTGCACCAGGTCGCCGCGGCCCTGGGCCTGCCGGCCGATGCCTCGCACATCCACCTGGGCACCTCGCGTCCACGCGGAAGCGGCAAGCGCTACCACGTGGCGCTCGCCAGCCGCCGTCCCCTCCAAGCGGTGCGGATCCACAACGATCCGCGCCAGATCGGCCACTGCCTGGTCCAGTGCCAGTTCGACGCGGGAGCGCCCGTGACGCTGTTCGGCACCCACTACGACGCGCACAACGAGGACGCCCGGCTCGTCGAGGCTCGCTACCTGTGCGATCTCCTCGATCCCGTCACCTTCCGGGAGGGCTTGTACCTGCTGGCGGGGGATCTGAACTCCCTGTCACGGAAGGATCCCTATCCCGCGGACTTCGCGGAGCGTGTGCGGGAGGCGGGGACGGACAAATACGGCCACCCGCCACGCTTCTCCGTGCTGGACACGCTGGAGTCCTTTGGCTGGGTGGACACGCTCTACTACCGGCAGGCCCCGGCCCAGTGGGTGACGGCGCGGCGGCAGAACAACGGCGTGGTGATCGACTACCGCACCGACTACGTCCTCGCCTCGCCCCGGATGGCGGAGCGGCTCATCCAAGCCGAGGTGGTGGATGTGGGGGAGGCCTCCGATCACCACGCGGTGGTGGCCACCTTCCGAGAGGAGTAGGGGCGTCCCTGCCGGAAGAGCTGGAGCTTCCGTTCTCCGTCCAGCCCTCGGTCAGCGAAGCCCGCCGGCTGCGGGATGTGCTGTCCCTGGTGGTGCTGGGAGCCATCGCGCTGGCCTTGCAGCAGCGGAGCCTCCCGCTTCCGCTCGAAGCGTCTCTCGCAGCCAGCGCTGGAGCGCGGCGGGCTCCAGCGGCAGATCGTCGGGCCACAGCCGGACCGTGCCATCCTTGCTGGCCGAGGCCACCCTCCGCCCATCCGGGGAGAAGGCCACCTGGACGACTCCGCCGGTGTGGCCCTGGAGCACCCGGCTCTCGCCGCTCTCCACATCCCACACCCGCACCGTGCGATCGTCACTCGCGGTGACCAGCCGTCCGCCCTCGGGTGACCAGGCGAAGTGGTTCACCTGGTCCAGGTGGCCCCGCAGCACTCCGCGCGCCTCGCCCGTCCACACGTCCCACAGCCGAGGGGAGTTGTCGCCCTGGCTCGAGCTGATCAGCCGCTGGCTGTCCGGAGAGAACCCCACCGCGAGCACTCCGATGCCGCCCACGTCGATCCGGCGCCCCTTGCCGGCGGGCAGCTCCTGGAGCCAGAGCGTGTGGTCCTTGCTGCCGGAGACCAGCCAGCGACCATCCGGTGAGAAGGCCAGCGCGACGACCACGTCATCGCTGGTGTGCAGCGCTCGCCCCTGTCCGTTCCGCAGCTCCCACAGCCGCAGCGCGTTGTCCTCACCGCCCGAGGCCACGAAGCGCCCATCCGGTGAGAAGGCCAGGCTGAGCACGCCGCCCTTCAGATGCTGCCCCAGCTTGCGCTCGCTCCCGGTGAGGGGCTCCCACAGGCGCACGAAACCGTCCGCGCTCCCGATGGCCACCCACTTGCCGTCGGCGGAGTACTCCAGCGCGCGGATGGAGTGCGCGGAGACGGGGAGCGCCTGCAGCTCCCGGCCCGTCCGGTCCCACAGGCGCACGGTGCCATCATCGCCGCCCGTGACGACGCGTTCTCCATCCGCCGACGACCGCACGAGCGGGACAGCACCCCGGTGGCCGCCCATCTCCACGGCCTGACCGCCCGAGGGGCTCCACCTGCGCACGCGCCCATCCGCTCCCGAGGACACCAGGGTGTGCCCGTCCGCCGAGAACCGCAGGGAGAGCACAGGCCCGGCATACTGGCCGACGATCTGGGACGAGTGGGCCTCCACCGGGAACACCCGGGTGACACCGTCCACGCTGGCCACGGCGAGCCGCTGCCCGTCCGGAGAGAACGCCAGTGACGTCACCGCGTCCTCGGCGCCGCGCAGCACGCGACCCTGGCCGGTGTTCACGTCCCACAGCCACGCCAGGCGATCGCGGCCACCCGTGGCCACCCAGCGTCCATCGGACGAGAAGGCGAGCGGCGCCGGCGGCTCCTTGGAGCCCTCGAAGACACGCGCGGTGCCGGTGGCCAGATCCCAGAGCCGCACGGTGCCGTCATGCGAGCGCGAGGCGAGCTTCGTCCCATCCGGAGAGAAGGCCACGGACTGGACGCGGTTCGTGTGGCCCTCGAGCACGCGCACCTTGCCGGTGGCGGCCTCCCAGAGCCGGACCTTCCCATCCACGCAGCCGGTGGCGATGAGCTTCCCGTCGGGAGAGAAGGTGACCTGGTAGGGCGCGGCCGGGTGCGTGCCGAGGCTCCGGCTCTGACCGGTCTCCACGTCCCACAGCCGCAGCGTCTTGTCGTCCTTGCCCACCGTCACCAGCTGGCGCGAGTCGCGCGAGCTGTCCAGGCTCGCGACCCACCCCTCGTGCTTGCCCAGGCGCTGCCCCTTGCCCTCGGGCAGGTCCCAGCGCCACACCTCGCCATCCACGCTCGAGGTGAACACGTGCCGACCGTTCGGGGAGAAGACCACTCCGAGGATGGGAGCGACGTGGCCTCGGAGCACCTGGCTCCCGGCGCTCTCCACGCTCCACAGCCGCAGCGTCCGATCCTTGCCCGTGGTGGCCAGCCACCGGCCATCGGGAGAGAAGGCGGCGCGCCACACCTCATCCTCGTGCGAGCCCAGCAGGCGCATCTCGCCGCTGTGAGCGCCCCACAGGCGCACCGTGCGATCATCACTCACGGTGGCCACCCACTGGCCCTCCGGCGAGAAGGTGACGAAGTTCACGCCCTGGGTGTGGCCGCGCAGCAGCAGGGCCAGCCCCCGGGCCTGGGCGTCCGCGGCGATGACTCGCGCCGTGCCCCACTGGGTGAAGGCCGGCGACAGGGTTCCGAGCCACTCGAGCGCCTTGTTCGGGAACCGCTCCACCGCCGAGCGGGCCTCCACCAGCGTGAGCTGATCGGCGCGCACCGTCGCCTGGTGCGAGGCCGCCTCGGCCTCGGCCTGCTTGTGCTCGGCCCGATCCCTCTCCGCCATGATGCGCCGCACGCTGAGCGCGCCCATCGTGCCCAGCGCCGCCAGGGCGATGCCCGCCACCGCCACCACCGCCCGGTTGCGGCGGATGAAGCGCCGCACCAGATCCAGCCGCGAGTAGTGGTGCGCACCCACGAGCTGCCCCATGAGGAAGCGCCGCAGATCCTCCGCCAGGGCCCGCGCCGTCGGGTAGCGCCGCGCCGGATCCCTCGCCATGGCCTGGGTGACGATGGCCAGCAGCTCCTCCGGAATGCCCTGCTGCAGTCGCTCCAGCGGGGGTGGGGGACCGGCGATCACCCGATCCAGCACCTCGGAGGCACTGCCCACCCCATAAGGCCGGGTGCCGACGAGCAGGTGATAGAGGATGGCTCCCAGCGCGTAGACATCCGCGCGCTCGTCCACGGGGCGCCCCGCGGCCTGCTCGGGCGGCATGTACGCGGGCGTCCCCAGCACGATCCCCGCCAGCGTGTGGTTCGGCTGGCCCTTCGAGAAGCTGGGGGTCGCCGAGTCCGCGTCGAACTCGAGCGTCGGGGCCTCGGACGGACTCGGAGCCGCGTCCGGCTCGGTGAGCTGCTTGGCCAGCCCCCAGTCGATGACCACCGTCTCGCCGAACTCACCCACCAGCACGTTGGCGGGCTTGAGATCGCGGTGGATGATCCGCTGGCTGTGCGCGTAGGCCACCGCCTCCGCCACCGCGAGCACATGCGGCAGCAGCGACAGCCGCTCGCCGAAGCTCTTCGTCTCGGAGAGCCGCTCGTCCAGCGAGCGCCCGGAGACGAGCTTCATCGCATAGAAGGGCTCGCCATTGGACCAGCGCCCCGCCTCGTAGATGGGGACGATGCCGGGGTGCTGGAGGCGGGCGGTCACCAGCGCTTCATTGAGGAAGCGGCCCTCGTCCGGCCCCTGGGGATCCAGCAATTCCTTGAGGGCCACCGGCCGGCCCAGCCGCACGTCCCGGGCCCGAAGGATGCGGCCGATTCCGCCCCGAGCGAACACGCCCTCGACGACATAGGTCTGCTTGTCCACCACCGGCAGGTGCTGGGCATCTGGAAGGGGAGGGGGCTTGGGCCGCGCCCTCGCGTCGCCCCCGGAGATGAGCGTCCCGGCGAGATCCACCGTGGGCGGCGTCTCCGCCGAGGCGCTCGGCTCTGGGGCAGCCCCCTCGGGACTGGGAGGGGAGTCTCTGGAAGAGTCGCTCATATCCCTCCCGGTGGGAGCTTCCTACTGCTGTGGCGCCTGGGCGTCGACCAGGATCCGGTGCCGGTAGAGCTCCACCAGGATGTCGTCGTGGAGATCCGCCTGCTTCTCGTCTCGCAGCCGCTGGCGCACCTCCTCCACGGGAGCCTTGCCGTTGAACTCCACCAGCAGCGCGTACGCCTCGCCCGGCAGGGCCACCGCGTCGTACTCGCTATAGGAAGCCAGGGCGATGCTCCCATCCTGGAGCCACTGGATGGTGGCGCCCGGGTTGAGCTTGAGGACCTTCGGGAGCTTGGGCGCCACGGCCTTCTCGTGGAGCCGCTTGAGCACCGACAGCTCGACGATTCCATCCAGCCCCAGCAGGTTCTCGAACTCCTCGGAGGACAGGGCGCGGACGCTCTCGAAGCAGCGCACGTAGAACTCCTGCTCCCGTCCCACCCACGGGTTCCAGAGCTCGGCGTAGTCCTTCTCGGGCAGGGGCTTGTCGTCGAGATCCTCGATCGTCAGCGGCGTGGTCGCGACATCCGCCTTGTCCTTGCCCAGGAGCACGTAGTCCGGGAGCAGCTGGAGCAGCGCGTAGCGCGACAGCTGGATCTCGGCCAGGGTGAGCCACGTCTTCAGCGTCATCCAGAACTTCCGGCCGTCCGCGCCCGCCACGTACTTGCAGAAGTACGTCGAGCACACGGCCTCGCGGTAGCGCCAGATGGTGCACAGGCCCCCGTTGGACTCGTAGTAGGGGCAGCGCAGCGCCTGGGCCCGCCCGAACGCCTGCTTCGAGTTCGTATAGAGGAGGTTGTAGCGGGTGGGCGCCTTGATCCACTGGGGGTTCACGGCGACGCCGCGGGTGATCTTCTCCTGGATGCGCCGGCGGCCCTCGGCCATGGCCGGGTCCGTGTCCGAGAGGATGGCGCCCACCAGGTAGTTCGGCAGCCGAGGGTGGTAGGTGCAGCACTTGGTGTCCGGCCGGAAGAACCGGTTCACCCCGTCCACGGACTCGATGCGGATGGGGTTGGCCGTCTCGCACATGGCGCACGAGGAGCACGTGGCCTTGGTCTCGACGGGGATGGGCCCCTGGAAGAAGGAGGGAAAGAGGCCCCGATAGAGCTCGGGGAGGCTGTCGAGGATGGAGGGCATGGGCACGTTCAGAAGAGGTCGCCGATGCCACCGGCGATGTCGAAGAAGAGCTCGATACCGAGCTCGATGAGATCAATGCCTGTCTCCACCGCCTCGGCCACATCCATGCCCTCGGCCGCCTGGCCCCCATCCGAGGTGGGCAGGGTCACCGCGCTGGTCGCCCGCGCCTGGGCGTCGACCTTCCGGAAGAAGCTGTCCATCCCCATCTGGTCCATGAGGAGCTGGGCCGCCACCGCGGGAGCCACCACGGCGCCGGCTGCCGCGGCCACCGGCCTCAGGTCCTCGACGGTGGACCCCAGGGCCTTGGGATCCAGGATGCACACGGGAGCACGGCAGTGGGGGCACGCGGACTCCCCCTCCAGGGAGATGGCGCCGCCACAGTCCGAGCACTGGAGCAGCTGGACGTGCTTCTTCAGCTCCACCAGCTCCTTGGGGTTGAGGCTCCGGACGATCGCCTTCTCCCGCAGGAACTGGAAGAAGGTGATGAAGTGCCCATGCTCCTGGGGGCAGCGGAAGTACTGGTAGCGGTTGCCTCGGGACAGATCATGCGAGCGGGCCAGCTTCGCGCGGCACCGAGGGCAGGAGAGGGGCTCCTCGAGGCGGTGGTGCTGCTGACCGCTCTGGCCGTGGATCTGCTGGAAGAGCCGGAGCACGCCGTTTGCCGAGAGGTGGATGCTCTCCCGGCTGTCGAACCACAGGCCGTGGCAGGTGGGGCAGACGTCCAGCAGGACGCGAGCGCCGCGAGAACCCTCGAATCCCTCCTCGACGGTCCTGGACTTACAGGCAGGGCAGTTCATTTGGCCCCATCCTATAAAGAGAAGAGGCTGCCTGGGGGCCCCAGACAGCCTCTCGAACTTCAAGGGGTTACGCCGGACCGGCTCACCCGGCGGGCTTGGCCTTCACGGCGGGCTGCTTGGTGGGCCGCAGCTCCTCGAGCACGCGCGTGGCGTTGTAGACCTTCTGGAGCGACTCGATGATGGCGTCGCTGTGGACGGACACGGTGCGGTTGACGCTCTCGTCGAAGCCGAAGTCCCCGCCGAGCGACTGGCTGTTGCCGTCGAACACCAGGCCGACGACCTCGGCGTTCTTGTTGATGATGGGCGAGCCGGAGTTGCCGCCGATGATGTCGTTGGAGCTGACGAAGTTCATCGGGGTGGAGAGCTTGAGCTTGCCCTTGGCGTCCAGCCAGGTCTTCGGCAGGGCGAACGGGTCCTCACCGGTGTGGCGCTCGAAGGTGCCGGACATGACGGTGATGGGGTTCACCTTCTTGCCGTCCTCCATGTAGCCCTGCACCGAGCCGTACGAGAGGCGCGGGCTGAAGGTGGCGTCCGGGTAGACGTTGGTGCCGTACACCTCGAACTTGGCCTTGGCCACCAGCTCGCTGTTCTTCTTCATCACCGACTCGATGTTCTCCTCGAAGTTCTTGCGGATGGCGCGGCCGTCCGGGTCCACCAGCACGGCCAGCTTGATCATCGGATCCTGGGAGGCGGTGATGGCCTTCTTGCCCCCCTTGAACAGCTCCTCGCGGACCTTGGGATCGCGCAGCTGGGTGCCATTCACCAGACGGGTGGCCATCGTGCGCGGAGACTCCTTGCCGAGCACCTTCTTCACGAAGGGGTGATCGGGGCCGAGCTCCTCGCGCAGCTTGGTGAGCGTGAACTCGAGCCGGGCGATCTCCAGCTCCGGGTAGATGGGGGCGGGGCTGAACAGCTGGGCCTTGAAGCCCGGCAGCCGCGCGTCGCTGTACTCGCGCAGGCGCTGGCTGTTGTCCTTGGGCAGCTCGTCGGCGGCGCGCACCAGGGCCTTGGCGATGTCGAACAGCTCCGAGCCGAAGCCCTGGCCGTGCTCGATGTAGCCCAGCTCCTTGCGGATGCTCTTGAGCTGCTCCACGGCCTTGGCGATCTCGTCCCACGCCGCGCCGTACTTCTTCTTCAGCTCGGGGTTGGCGTCGACCTTCTGGCGCAGCTCCTGCTCGGCGGCCACCTTGGAGGCGAAGAACTTCTTGTCCTGCAGCGCCTCGACGCGGCCCTTGATGGCCTTGAGGCCGTTCTCCACGCCGAACTTGAGGTTGTTGGAGATGCGCTCCTGCTCCGGGCCGCGCTTCTGGAACTCGTTGATCATTCCGCGGATCTCGGCCAGCGTCAGCAGCTGCCGGGGCATGGCCACATCCCGCTGGAACTCCAGCTCCGCGATGGTGAGCCCGCGCGAGGTGCGGCCCGGGTTGCCGGAGACGAAGGTGAGCTCGCCGTCCTTGGCGCCGCTCTTGGACCACGGGAAGTAGTGCTCCGTGGGAGCCGGCTTGCCGCCCTCGTAGATGCGCAGGAAGGTGAGATCCAGATCGTAGCGGGGGAACTCGAAGTTGTCCGGGTCGCCGCCGAAGAAGGCGATGGCGTGCTCGGGGGCGAACACCAGGCGCACGTCCTGGAAGCGGCGGTACTTATAGAGGTGGTACTGGCCGCCCTGGTAGAGCGTCACCAGATCGCAGCGGACCTGGTCGGAGGTGGCGCACTCCTTCTCGGCCTTGGACATCTCGGCCTTGAGGGTGTCGGCGTACTGCTTGCCCGTCAGGCCCTGGGTGGCCTTGTTGAGCCGCTCGGTGACATCGGTGATGTCGGTGAGCTGGTTGATCTCCATGGCGGGGCACTGGACTTCCTCGGCGGCCGTCTTGGCGTAGAAGCCGTTGGCGATGAAGTCCTTCTGGGCGTTGGAGAGCTGCTCGATGCAGCGGCGGGCGCAGTGATGGTTGGTCATCACCAGGCCATTGGGCGAGACGAAGCTGGCCGAGCAGCCGCCAGCGATGCGGGCCGAGGCCAGGCGCACCTTGTCGAGCCAGGGCTGCGTGGGCTCGAAGCCGTACTTCTCCTTCACCTTGGCGGAGGGGAAGTTGTTGTACGTCCACATGCCCTCATCGGCGAGCGCGGGGAGCGCGCCGATCAAGGCCGCAACGACGACCAGACGCTTCATTTGAAAGGTTCCTTTCCGGGGAGCCGGGTGCGCGCGTTCTGCGGGAAGCCAGGTCCACGGTCAAGCAGGGAGAATTCCCGGCCCCTGAACGACCGGGCGGGCATTTGATTTCCGAGTTCTGCAAGTTCCCACAACCGCGATCCGACCCGCTGAATTCGGCGGGTAGGACATGACGCGGTGTGGCGTGGACGCCACGTGCGCGAGCGGGACTACGGCCAGTAGTCCAGATGCATGGCCTTGCGGACCTGGGAGAGCGTGTTCGCGGTGACTTCGCGGGCCCGGTCGGTGCCGTCCTTGAGCAGGCGCATCACTTCGGCGGGATCCTTGGCGAAGTCCTCGCGGCGCTTGCGGATGGGGCCGAGGAGCGCCTCGAGCACCTCGGCCAGACGCTTCTTGACGACCGAGTCGCCCAGGCCGCCGCGCCGGTAGTGGTCCTTGAGGCCCTGGACCTTCTCGGTATCCGGATCGAAGGCATCCAGGTAGGTGAAGACGGGGTTGCCCTCGACGGTGCCAGGATCCTCCACGCGCAGGTGCTTGGGGTCCGTGAACATGCCCTTGATCTTCTTGGCCACGACGTCCGCGGGGTCCGAGAGGTAGATGGCGTTGCCCAGGGACTTGCCCATCTTGCTCTGGCCATCGGTGCCTGGCAGGCGGGCGATCTGCGGGATGAGGGCCTCGGGCTCCACGAGGACTTCGCCGTAGATGCGGTTGAAGCTGCGGACGATCTCGACGGTCTGCTCGATCATCGGCTTCTGGTCTTCGCCAACTGGGACCAGGTGGGCCTTGAAGGCGGTGATGTCCGCCGCCTGGCTGACCGGATAGCAGAGGAAGCCAGCGGGAACCTGAGCCTCCATCTCGCGGAGCTCGGCCTCGGGAGTGTCCGCGGGGGCGCGCAGGATGCGGCGGAACTCTTCCTTGACCGTGGGGTTGCGCTGCAGGCGGGCCACGGTGACGAGGTTCAGGTAGTACATGTCGAGCTCGGCGAGCTCGGGCAGCATGGACTGGATGCAGAAGGTGGAGATCTTGGGGTCGAGCCCGACGGCCAGGTAGTCGAGGGCGACCTCGGTGACGTTCTGGCGGACCTTGGCCGGGTTGTCGGCGTTGTCGGTCAGCGCCTGCATGTCCGCCACCAGGATGAAGGTGCGGTACTGGTGCTGGAGCTGAACGCGGTTCTTGAGCGAGCCGACGTAGTGCCCGAGGTGGAGGGGACCGGTGGGACGGTCGCCAGTGAGAATCGTCTTGATGGGCGCCTCCAGGCTTAAGGGACCTGTGCGTTTAGCGACCTCGTACGGGCCCGTCAATTTGGATGAGGAGCGCCAGTGGATGTGACGGCCGGAATCAACGGGGAAGGGACAGGGAAATCGGCCGGCGGGGAGCCCTGGAAGCAGGCCGGAAAGCCGGGCCCACAGGCCTCAGGAACGCCGTGTCCGAAGTTTACATAACGCATCTTATCAGACTCGCAGACAATCTTATGCCGAGTGACTTCGCGGGTTTGGCCGTTGGCACCTACCTGCCGCCTCGCTTGCCGTGCAGCCCGTCACGGGCGCCTTTCCTGCCGGGTGAACCGCGCGCCTTCCGTCCGCGCTTCCCGGCCGCAGTTGCTGCCCATTCCGCCGCTCGCGCATTGCGCTGGAGCGGGCCCATGGGCGCCAACCCTCCTCGCCAGCTCCGCGCGGTCTGGCGAGGCCGACGCCGCGGAGCTCGGGCCTGACGGCCCTCGGGCTCGAGCTCCGTGGCGGGCTGTTTCCCCTCCGCGCTTCCCGAGCCTCGCCATGGCCCACCGTCACCCGGCGCGCAGAACGCGCGTCACCCGCCGTGTCTCCCCGCGCAGTCCCTGCCAGCGCCTTCTCGAGAGGCTGGACGATCGCACCGTCCACGCCTTGCTGGCGCTGGCGCACTCCCTGGCGCTCGTGGGCGCCTTTCAGGCCCGCTCCCGCCAGTGCCGCGCTTCCTCGGAGGCCGCCCATGGCTGAGCGCAACCTTCAAGGCGCCGCTGGGGCTGCGTCGCGCTGCCAGTGCGGCATTGTCCTCCAGTCCCTCGTGTCTCTGGAGCTCGGCAAGTGCGCCACCTGCCGCATGCAGGAGCGCGCGACGATGCCGCTGCTGGCCCTGCTGGCCAAGCGTCGCAGGGACCTGGGCGCGCTCGGCTCCGCGGGCGAGCTCGAGGCCGAGGTGAAGTTCGTTCAGCTGCAGGTGCGCGTGCGGGAGGACATCGCCAATGGCTGACCTCCAAACTCTCCGCCAGGAGCTCGAGGCCGCGCGCCAGGCCGTCCCCACGCACAAGGCGCTGCTGACGATCGCGGAGCAGTTGCGCGCGCCTACCGGGAGCCCCTTCTGGGAACTCGTCGAGCTGCTCGGCCACCTGCGCGAGGCGCTCGCCGCGGCACAGGCAGAGCTGCCGTCTCCTCCCTCCTGGAAGACCGAGGGGCTTCGTCCCGCCGTCTGCCTCAGGTGCGGTGAACGCGAGTGCCGGCCAGTGCCGTACATCGAAGTCGAGATGCGCGACGCCGGCAGGGCCGTGGACGCCGTCGAATCCGTCGAGTGCGACCCTCGTGAGTCCGTGGCGTTCCGCTCCGGCTGGCGCTTCGCGTACCTGGACCAGCTCTCTCGCGCGTGCGCTGACGAGCTCGGCGGCGTGTGTGTCTGGTGTGCCCACGGCGCTTCAGCCCAGCGCTGGCAGGCCTTCAAGGAGTGGGAGGCCAGCCATGGCTGAGCGCGCAAACCGAGGCAGGCCTGTTCACCTCATGGGGCCGCGCTCGCAAGCTGTGTGCGGCCCGCCACTGACGCGCCACCGCCGCTGGACGGCTGACCTCGGCCGGGTGACCTGCCAGCACTGCGTAAACGCCACCAAGCAAGACCCCTCACCAGCGTCGCGGCCGAGGCGCCAGGCCTCTGTTTCTGCCCCGCTCGCCCGTGAGATCGCCAGGGTGCTCGATGGGCTCGAGGAGACGGCCGGCGAGGTGAGGCAGCTGCTTCAGGCTGCCGAGGAGTCCGGAGTTCGGCCGGAGGTTGCTCAGTGGGCTGACGCCCTCCGGGCAGAGCTCGAGGTACGGCGCGGCTTCTGGGCCTGGGTGCGGAAGAGCCTCGCTGCTGACGCTGCGGACAAGAGTCAGGAGGCCTCCCATGACTGAGCGACTCCACACCCTTGACTGCGCCCGGAGGCTCGCCGCGGCGACGCGGGCCCGCCACGAGTACCGGCTTCTCTGGCCCGAGGCCTGCGAGCAGTGCAAAGGCGCCGGGGGCGCCTGGCTCAAGGACCTCGTGACGGGCCGTCCCGCCTTCGAGGAGTGCACGCGCTGCCTCGCCTACAGCCTCTGTCCGCGATGCGCCTCCGAGGAGTCCATCACCGGGCGGACCGCTCCCCAGTGCACTGAGTGCCGGTGGAACCTGAAGACGCCCGGTGAGCCGGCCGCGCCGGCGTGCACCTGTCACCCGGAGGCGTCCCATGGCTGAACTCACGCTCGAGGAGACGCGTCAGGTTCAAGAGTTCCGGCGTGACGAGGAGCAGGAGCGCTCGTGCGACGAAGGACGCCACAAGGCGCACGTACTCTGGGACTGGCGGTGCGCTCACTGCTGGGCCCTGCTGCACGCGCGTTGTGGTGAGGAGATCGACCGCTGCACCTGCCCGCCGAAGGTGCGCCATGGCTGACCTGCGCGAGCGGCTCGCGGCCGAGGCCGCTGCCAAGCCCTGTGAGTGGGGACTGTATGACGAGGCACGAGGCAACTACCCTTGCCGGCGCCACGCTGGCGGTGTGCTCACGTTCGGCGCGACGTTCTGCAACAAGGCCCAGGGACTCTGGGCGTCCGTGGAGCAGGCCAACGAACGCCTCTTCCAGCTCGAGTGCCAGCGAGTCGTCTCGGAGCTGCCCCAGGGCTGGTCTTTCGTCGGCGTGGACCGGGCCGAGCGCTGGGCGGTGAGAGACCCCCAGGGAACGAAGTACACCGCGGGCAGCGTGGCGGAGCTGCTCGCGAAGGTCCGCGCGGCGTGTGGGGCCGGCCCCCAGCAAGGGAACCTCCTGTGAGCCAGCGCCACTCGGATGAGTACCACCAGGATGTCGAGGCCTGGCGTCAGCGAGCCCAGCAGCGCCTGAGCCGAGCCCTCGACAACCTCTCGGCCGCCGACGACCGGAGGGAGCGCAAGGTGCGTGCGCCTCGGTTCAGCGACGAGGAGATGGAGCGCCTCGCGCTTCAGGCCCGGCGCTTCGTCAGCGAGAAGGCCTCACGCTGGCGAAAGCGCCCGATGCCGCCGCTGGAGTTCGTCCGCGAGGCCGCGATGGGCCTCGTCGCGCTCCTCGAGGAGGTGCCCCAGGAGGAGGGGCTCGCTGAGCTGAGGCAGGTGTTCGCACGCATTGCGCACGGGCTCGAGCTTGAACGCAGTGCGCGCGTGCTGCAGCCGAAGCGCAGTGCGCGCGGCTCGAGGACTCGCAAGGGAGGCTCGCGGTGAGCCCGAACCCCGCCATCACTAAGTGCGCCCTCTGTGGCCACTTCCTCTCGTATCACCAGGCCTCGGGCTGCACGTGCACGCGCCGAGGTGCGCGCCGCGGCACCCCATGCGGTTGCTTCAGTCCCGAGAACGACAACCCTTCACCCACCAGCAGCACCACCAATGGAGAGACTCATGAGCGGCGTGAACAAAGTGATCATCGTCGGCAACCTGGGGGCGGACCCCGAGGTCAAGTTCGTCGGCAAGGAGTCTCAAGCCGTCGCGAACTTCCGCATCGCCACCACGGAGAGCTGGACGGACAAGGCCGGCCAGAAGCAGAGCCACACGGAGTGGGTGCACGTGGTGGTGTGGGGGAAGCTCGCGGAGCTCTGCGGCCAGTACCTGAAGAAGGGGCGCCAGGCGTACGTGGAGGGCAAGCTGCGTACGCGCGAGTACACGGACAAGGCGCAGCAGAGGAAGTGGGTCACCGAGGTGGTGGCCGAAACGGTGACCTTCTTGGGCTCGAACCCCAGGACCGAGCGCTCGGAGGATGCAGCAGCCTGAGCGAGGAGACGGGCCACTCCGTGTGGCCCGGAGCTCGGCTCACCCTCGAGCGCCTTGGACTAAGTCCAGAGCTCTGGGGGCCCCTGCCCCCCCCTACAGGGGGCGTGCCACTGGCGCTTCAGTACGCGGTGATGCGCGAGGAGCGGGCGCGAGACATGGCGCCGTGCGACCTCGAGCGCGCGGCGCTCGCTCCTCAACCCGAGGGGCGGCGCACACCTCCGCGGCACGGGGACTGCGGCGTGTGCGGTTGGCGCCATGCACTACCGGACTGGGCGGGAGGTGCTGAGTGAACGCGACACAGCTCCACCTGCTCGAGCTCTCCCCTCCCCCCGTGGTGCTGCCGGCAGCTGCTGCAGCTCCACGCATTGCGCGACGCCGGCGAAAGGCGCGGGGTGCGGATGTGCCAGTGCAGCCACCTGGCGCCACCAACGAATGGCACACGCTGGACAAGGACTTTGCTCCGCTCCATGAGGAGTTCAGGTTCACCCTCGACGCCTTCGCCTCGGATGAGCTCCACAAACTCCCGCGCTATTGGACTGAGCGAGAGAACGCGCTCGCCCGCCCGTGGATGGGAGAGCGCGTGTTTGCCAATCCCCCCTATGGCCGAGGCCTGCTCGCGCGCTGTGTGGCGAAGATGGCGCGAGAGGCTGACCGAGCAGAGCTGATCGTCGCGCTCGTCCCGGCCTGGACGGAACGCGCGTGGTGGCAGGACCACGTGGAGCCAGGCCGTCGAGCGGGACTGCTCGAGGTGCGCTTTCCGCGTGGGCGGTTGCGCTTCGGTTGGCCTGGCCGTCCCGACGGGCACCCCCGGTGCGTGGCGGGCTTCCCCTCGGCCCTCATCGTCTGGAGGCGCCCGTGAAGCCCCGATGCGCCTGCGGGCACGCCGATAGCAGTCACGCGCTCTGGAGCTCGAGGCCGTTCTGTCGCGCCATCGGATGCCGCTGCGAGGCCTTCCGGCCGCGGCTTGGGCGGGCAGTCGGCGTTGCAGTCCTGGCCTGGGCGCTGGTGATGCTGGTGGCATTCCGCACAGGGGCGTGCGGATGACGGCCCTCCTCATCCCAACCCCTGGGGGCGAGGGGCGAGCGCCGCGGACTCCTGCGGAGCGCCGCTACGCCGGAGCTCGACGCGACTTCCGTGAGCAGCTCGAGCAGGTGGGCCCCGCGGTGAAGGCCCTCGCCGAAGCCCGCCGCGCGCTCGAGGCAGCGATAGCGCACAACGGCCCGGACGGGGACGTCACCCGCCGAGCCAGACAAAGGTGGAAGAGCGCGCGCGAGCACCACGAGCGCGCTCTCCAGGACTTGGCAGCAGCAGAGGCCCGCCTCGCAGAAGCGCTCGAGGCCTGGGCCGCCGAGTCCTCCCGCAGCACCACCAGGCCTGACCGTGTGGTCCGGCCCGTCACAGGCGATGAGGCGCGTGGAGCGCCCGCCAGGACGGGCGACCCATGGCCAGGTCGGCAAGGGGCCTAGCGCCCCTCCCTGGCGATGACCGAGGAGAGCCGCCGCGCCTGGCCCTAGGCCATGCCCGTGGCTTTGCGCATTCGGGGTGTGGGGCGAAGCCCCACGGGAGCCCGCTGGCGCATTCCTGGGGCCTGGCAGGGCCCTCCTCGGCTGCGGCTGCACCGAGGCCCGCCCTACCCCCACCGCCCCCACGGTTGCCGCTGGAGCGCCATGGCCTGGCGCTATTTCACCGCCTGAGCGCGCATGTGGGGAGGTGTGCCACATGAGCGGGCGAGCAGGCGCCGCGTCGCGTGTGGGAGAGGGGGTCCGGGGGGCGAAGCCCCCTCGGCTTGTCTGGAGTAACGTTAAGTCGGACAACGGCGCTCGGGCGAAGCCGTATGTCCCCCGCTCCTGCGAGGCCTGTGAGAGGCGCGATTGGAGCATGGGCAGGTGGCCGCGTGACAACCCCATGGCGCGCAGCGTCACGCCCTACCAGTGTCGAAGTTGGCGCCATGCTGGGCGGTGTGCGCGGTGGGTGTCCCAGCGGGACTACGCCAGGCTGATGACGGCACTGGAGAAGGTGCCGACCGAGCACCTGGTGTTGCTGGTGCTGACGCTGGACCCGAAGCGCGCTCCTGAGAGCTTGGATGATCAATATCGCTGGCTCGAGCCGCACTGGACCCTGCTCCAGAAGTACCTCAAGCGCGGCTGGGCGACCGGGGATGTTCCGCCGCTGGGGCGCTTCGACTTCGCCACGGTGGTAGAGCAGCAGAGCAGCGGACGGCCACACCTCAACGTCGTCATCCACTCCCCCACCCTCGCCCTCTTCCTCCGGCAGAACCCGCCGACACCGGCGGACATTGAGGCCAAGCGAGGGCCGAGGTGGTTCCGGGACCTGGTGGCTCACGTGGGATGGGGCCCGTTGAGCTACATCGGCCACGCGCAGGGCAAGCACGAGGTGGCCGCCTACGTGACGAAGTTCTCCAAGGGGAGCGTGACGCACCCCACACTCGTAGGCGAGGTGGTGAAGACGAGTCAGCTGCCGGTGATGGCGCCGCGGAGGATGCGCCGCGTGCGCAGCAGCAAGGGCTTCCTACCTCCGAGCCGGCTCCCGCCGGACCCTGCGTGGACAGGCGCGCTCCTCCAGCTGCCGACGCCCGAGGAACAGCGGGCCCGGCAGACAGAGGGCTATAAGGCCCTGAGCGAGCACCTCGGGAGGGACATTGCGACGCCGGCCGAAGAGGGAGTGGTACGAGACGAAAACCACAGTACTGCGCTGGGACCGCCTCCTGGGAAACCCCAGAGCACGAAGGACGGTGAACACGCGCCGTGTGCTCGAGGAAGGCCGCGAGTATTGGCAGGTGGACGCCTTCGACTGGGTGGATGGGTATTTGGCGGAGGAGAAAGCGCAGAGCCTCACGGAGGCGCTGGAGGTGCATGGACGCCTTGTCCAGCAGCACCAGGTGCCCGGCCATGCCCCCGAGGAGATGGAGCTGGAGACGGAGGAGCAGCAGAGGCAGATGCGCCAGGAGTTCGCCGCGCTCAGGAAGGCTCGCCGGGCCCGCTCGAGGAAGCCTGGGGTAAAGAAGTAGAGCAAGCCGGCGCGGAGCTGCTCGCGTTCCGCCGTGCTGCAGCGGGCGAGGCGGTGTGGATGCCGGCGCCGCGGACGTTGAGGCAACGGCGGCTCCCTCTGCCGGAGGAGGTGCTGGGGGAAGAGCAGCCGTACACGCCACCTGAGAGGATCGGCACAGAGCTCGAGCGCCAGGCCTGGCGCGAGAGTGCCGCGCGCACTGCGAGATTCATTCACTGGCAAGACAGGCTCGAGGCGGAGCTGTCCGGCTTGAGACTCCAAGGAACGCTGTTCGACGGGGACCCACAACCCACCGCAGGTGGTGCGGAGGAACCGCAGGATGCTTGACGATGATCAGAAAGGAGGGCGCGTGTCATGATGGCCTGTCCACCCCCGAAGGGAGATTGGCGAGTGCTGAGGTTGATTCAAGAGATGGCGGCGGAGCAGGCCCGGCGAGACGCCGTCCACCGTCTGCGGTGGCTCGCAGGTGCTGCTCTCTTCGTTGTCGTGGTGAGCGTCCCTGTATGGCTGCTGACGCGACGGTCGGAGCCGCGACACGATGTGCTGGGGGCCTACGAGCAACCTGCGCTAGCTGAGGAGGCATTCACAGAGGGGCTGGATGCGGCAGTGCTCGTGATTGGGGTTCCGATTCCGGAGAAGCCGCTGAAGCACTGGAAGGCGCCTCCGTGCGACAAGGACCAACGGGCAATCAATGAGGCCTGCTGGGCACAGTTGGCGCGCGAGCCAGGTTCCGATCGGTGCGGAACGTTCTACGAGTGGCAGGGGGCGTGCTGGGCTCCCGTCGCCAAGCCTCACCGCGCCCCCCAGAGCCTCGAGCGCTAATCACCGGCGTCAAGAGAATCCGAGGCGAGACCGAGCCGCGGAGTGACGCAGGAGCAGGACTCAGGAGCCTCCGCGACGAAGCCCTGGGCGGTAACTTCAACCTTCCAGGGACCATGTCCACCGGCGACCTTGTGCGCGTGCACTTGGCCCCGTCGACAGTGCTCGCGCAACGTCTCCTCGGACATTTGCGCTCGAGCGGCGGCTTCCTTCAGCCAGTACCAACGTGAATTGCAGGGCATGAACAGCCACATGATACCGCGCGAGCCCACGCGGACGGCCAGCTGCCCACGAGAACAGGTAAAGCGCCACGACCGTTGGTGGTGAAGCGCATACTCGGGGGCTCACAAAAAGCTCTGTCTTTGAGACTACTTGCTGCGTGGACGGCGGGAGCCCTCGAGCTCTCCCTTTAGCGCAGCAGCGGCGCGCCCTGGGTGGCGCAATACCCCCGGCTGCAACGCGCGACTTCAAGTCGGGCCCTCTCATGGGTTGCCCGCCGTCCACACCACCTCAGGGGTGAGACGGCATGGATAGCGCAACGCCCAGCATGACGGAGCAGGTTGAGACTCCGGCGGCGCCACTGCCCTCACGTGGGCCCGCCTACCAGCCGAGCCCGCAGGCCCCGCTGGACATTGGCGCCAACCCTCGGGCGGAGGACGCCGGCGAGCGCAATGCGCCGGAGCTGCTCGAGCCCGCGGATGCCGAGGCCTTCGAGAACCTCCGAGCGAGGCGGGCCCCCCAGGCGCCCGCGGATGCGGAGTGGGAGGACGCGGAGGAGCCGGCACCCGCGCAGCGCCAGGCGAGCACAAAGCGCATTCCGGCCAAGCGCGGACGCAAGCCGGACCCGCGCTCTCCCAGAGCCGCACGCACCTACCAGGACATGCTCGCGCGGGCTCACCTGAAGCCTGAGGGAGAGCCGCGGCGCATTGCGCTCGAGGAGGCGCACTCATTCGGACGGGCCGCGGGCCTCCTGCCCCAGGAGAAGGCGCCACCGGCCGCGCCGACGCCTCAGGCGCCTTCGCCAGCGCCTGGCGCCGCGCAGCAGGCCCCACCGGCCGGAGCTCCAGCCGAGGGCCCGAAGCCTGAGCAGGGGCCGACGTTCAGCGGGCAGCCCGCTGAACGCGTGGCGCTCTACGCGAACGCGCTCAAGGGCGCAGTCGAGCACCTGGTGTCCTGGGCCCAGAGCTCCGGCGTGGACGTGGACAAGGACAAGGAGCGGGTGCTCTTCCGTGGACACCCCACGCTCGAGCGGAAGCTGACGGGCAACCCCGTGGAACGGCTGCTCGAGCTCGCTGGCGCGGAGATGGCGGACCGCTTCGGAGCCAAGGACGGCGCGCCGAGTGACCCGAGGAGGGAACGCCGCTCCGAGCTGAAGGTGCTCGTGGTGGTGACGTTCGCCCCGGTGCTGCTGAAGGCCGTGCCGACGCTCGGCTCAGTGGCCACACTGGCCCTCCAGGGCGTGAAGTCGGCCGCCGGCGTCCTCTTCAGGAGGCGGCGATGAAGCCATGCGCCAGCCGTCCCATCCCCGAGGAGCCGGAGGTGCTCGAGGAGCTCGAGCCCTTCATGCCCGAGAAGGGCCAGAGCGGCGCGATCATCGGGGTCAGCCAGAACGGGAAGAGCCACCTGGCCATGCTGTGGATGGCGGCGCTTCTGGCGATGGGCTTCGACGTGGTGGGGTGGGACCCGTGCTGGCAACTGGGACGGCTCAACAAGCGTCGTGAAGGCCAGGAGCCAGGGCCGCTGGAGCACACCGTCATCGCCGGCGACCTCGACGCGGACCACTTCCGTGTGAAGCAACTGTCGCTGGCGGTGAGGCCGGCGGACATCTACGCGGACCGGGACGTCATCGCTCGGGAGTTTGTGCAGTTCGCCCAGCTCTGCATCCGCGCGTTGACGGCCGTGGGCCGGCCGCGGCGAGTTGCCCTCTTCGTGGACGAGTGCCACCTGCTGGTGGACCACGGGCCGGCGGTGCGGCTCCTCGAGGACATGGCCGAGCGCTGGGGCAAGGAGGGCGTGGTGCCCTTCTTCGTGACTCAGCGCTGGAGCCACCTTTCCGTGAACGTGCGCGCCGAGGTGGCCTGGCTGATTTCCTTCCTCCAGACGAAGCGCTCGGACTTGCAGAACCTGGGGCTGGACGCCGGCAAGGACTTCGCTCGGGCCGTGGCGCGGCTCAAGCCCCGCGAGTACCGCGCCACCTGTCTGCGCGTGACGAACAAGGACGCTCTGGCCCTCCTGGACTGAGCCCACACCCTCACCCGAAGCACCGAAGGAGAAGCACCATGGCTGACGAGAAGACGAGCTGGAGCGGTTGGACCCGGGACCTGACGTGTGGCGCGATCGGCGTGGGCGTCGGCATCGCCGGCACGCTGGCGTTCCTCGAGGGGACCAACAGCATCCGCACGCCCGAGGAGCGCGAGGCGGCGGAGAAGGCCGCGGAGCTCGCCGCGAACAACACGAAGAAGAACGGCTAGGCGCCCACACGCGCCCCACCCCAGCAACACCGAGGGGCCAGCACGCCTGGCCTCTCCCCCACCCCTCACCCCACCTCACCTGCACCATCACCTTCACGCGGGCCCGGCGGCCCGGCCGGAGAAACCATGAGCATCATCCGCATCACCGACGGCTTCAAGACCACGACCACGAACGGGACGATCGCCTTCGCCCGCGACAAGCTGGTGGTCCCCCCGGGCGTGAACGCCGCGGGGCTCGAGTTCCGGCTGAGCTTCGTGGTGAATGCCACGGACGCTGACGCCAACGGCATCCCCACCGCCGACCAGGCGCGGCTCCTCGAGGCGGTCCGGTTGACGTTCCAGTCCGCGCTGCGCTCGGGCTTCCCCAGGACCAGCTACGATAAGGAGAAGATCGTCGAGGTGGCCTACGACGCGATGCGCACGCTCGAGCGCGACATCGTCGGCGGCGTGGGCGTCACCACGGGCCTGGGCAAGGCGCTGACGGCCGGCGTGAACAGGCTTCCCGTCGTCATCAGTATGTCCCTGGGCCACGTCGAGTTCATCGACGAGAGCCGCGACTACGCGGGCTTCAGCCCCTATCAGCTGCTCGACTCGGAGCTGACGCTGGAGGTGGGCCCGAACCCGATTCAGGACACCAACGCGGTGCTCACCGGGGTGGAGCTGGACCTGCGCGTGATTCCCGCCGAGAAGAGCGAGGGTGACCGGGAGTCGCTCCCGCCGGAGGTGCGCACCGTCAAGGGCGGTGACCAGGACAGCATCACCGGCCCGGAGATGATGACGCTGAGCGTGGAGGACACCAACGCGGCCCTCGCCAACACGGCCATCACGAAGATCGCCGTCAAGGTGGGCAAGCAGGTGGTGACCACCAGCCCGGCCACGCCCGCGGACGTCTACGCCCGCTACGAGCGCGCTCCGGACACCGGCGCGGTGGAGCTCCAGCCGGCCACCCGCCGCACGCCCCTGTACCTGGTGGCGGATGCGCCGCTGAAGAAGCTCCTCGTGGGCGCCGTCAACGTGGCGATGGACGCCCACGACGTGAACATGGTCGGCCGCGTGATGGGCGTCCCCCTGCTCGCGCATGAGGAGGTGATGGGGCGCATCGCCCGCCGCGCCGAGCAGCTCAAGGACGGCAAGACGATCCACGCGGTCACCTGCGCGGTGGTGTCCGGGTTCCAGGCGGACCTCGAGCAGACGCGCGCCTCGGGCTGGGAGTACTTCGAGGAGACGCACCCGAAGTTCCACAACCTCCCGGGCCTGCGCTGCCGCAAGGGGGAGACGACGCCCTACGTGTACTTCCCCACCGGGGACCTCGCCCGCGCGAGCGCGCAGTACCGCCTGGCGCTCTCCAGCGGTGAGGGAAGCGCCGCGGCCGCCGCGGCCGTCATCATGGAATGGCTGCGCTACTTCCCGGGCGGGACCGAGGGGAGCAAGGTCGCCCAGTGGGTGCGTGACGCGATCGTCAACGCCCCCGCGGAGCTCCAGCGCCGCCAGGCCGGCAAGGCCGCGTAGCACCCGCTGAACCTGAAGCACCTGGTGGGCGCCGGCGAGCGCAATGCGCGCGCTCGCCTCCGTCCACCAGGCCCCTCACACCCACGCCCCGGAGCGCGCCGTGCTGCTGATTCTCGCCCCCATCGCCGTCACCGTGTCGCTCATCGCCGGCGTGGCCCTGGCGCGCTCCTCCTCGCGGAGGGTGGCGCCTATGGCCTCCTACTCGCTCGAGCCGGAGCCCTCGGAGCTGCCCCCGCAGGACGGCGGGCAAGGTGGGGGGCTTGAGCAGCTCGCCGAGGACTTCCTCGGGGGGGACAACCTCCAGTTGATTGAGGACGGCAAGAAGGCCCTCGAGGTGACGGAGGTGCTCGTTCGGGACGTGCTTGGCCAGGGCCAGGGCCGGGCGAATGTGGCGGTGGTGCTCGGGCCTGGCGCGATTCTGCCGGCGACGCTGGACCGCGCCACGCGAGAGGCGCTGGAGGCGCTCGGCATTCAGGACCCGGAGCTCCAGAAGACGGCCGGGCAGATTGCCGCCGCGGGCTTCCTCACGCTGGGCGGAACCCTGGGGGCGGCTCCGCTGGTGGCCCAACTGAAGCTGCTCGACGCCGGGCTCGGGCTGATTTCGAAGGACGCCCAGCGTGCGGTGCATGACCTTCTGAGGCAGTTCGACCCCACCAACCCAAGCGCGCTCGCCGGCAAGCTCCTCAACGACGCCCTGGGGATGATCGGCTTCGGAGGGCGGGAGCTGCCCGACTACAAGCTTGCGGAGCTGGCCACGCCGGAGGAGGCGCGCACGCTAAGCCCGCGCACGCTCGCGGTCGTCATCTCCGAGAGGGCCGCTGGACGACTCGTCCCCTTCAACTTCAGTAACCCGGACTGGGACAGAGGCGTGACGCGCAGCGAGCCGGCCGGGATTCTCCTCGACAAGAGCCCCGCGGACGTGCGGCCCGGGGACGTGCTCTCGTGGGGCGAGGACAAGCGCGTGGTGCAGCGTGTGACGGGCAGCACCCTGGGAGGGGTGGAAGTCTTCCTCGACGGGCCGCCCCTCAACCCTGCCGTCGCAGGCTTCCCCCGAGGTACCACGCTCACCCCCTACGAGCAGACACTCGGCGCGTACCTGAGCCAGGAGGAGGCGCGCACCCTCGACCCGAGGACGCAGGCGACGCTGATCGCCGAACGCCAGGCGGGCAAGGTGGTGCCCCTCAACTACAGCGACCCGACATGGAGCCGCGGTGTGACGCGCGACGGGGCCCCCGCGGTGCTGCTGCCCGTGCGCCCCTCCTCCCTCGAGCCGGGGATGGGCGTGTTGCTGCCCTCCGGCGCGCGCCAGGTGCTGCGCGTGGTGGGCACCTCCCTGGGGGAGGACACGGCCGAGGTGAGCCTCTCGGGCAACCTGCTCGAGCCGGAGCGGGACGGCTTCCCATACGGGCTGCAGCTCGTGTCGGCCGAGGCCTTCCAGGCGAGCGGAGCAGGCTCCCAGCGCCTGGCGGATGTGCTCACCCCGGAGGAGGCCCGGACGCTGCCCCCGCGGACACTGGCCCTGCTCGTGGCCGAGCGCCAGGCCGGCAAACTCGTGCCCCTCAACTACTCGGACGACACCTGGGAGAGAGGCGTGAGCCGCGGCGAGTCGCCGGCCGCGCTGCTGCCCGTGTCTCCGCGCGGTGTGGCGCGCGGCATGGTGGCGGAGTTCCCCAGTGGGCCGCGCGTTGTCCTCTCCGTGGTGGGCACCTCCCTGGGCCCGGCCACCTCGGAGGTGAAGCTGTCCGGCCCGCCGATGGACCCTGCTCGCGACGGCTTCCCCCGCGGCGCCCTACTCCGCTTCTCGTAGCACCTGGAGACAGCATGCTTCTCTTCGCAGGCCTACTTCCCCTCGCCCTCGCTGCCACCGCCGTGGGGCTCCACAGGCGCAACCGCGCTCGCGCTCAGCAGGCCCGTGCGTCGGAGCCCCCACGGGCGCCAGTCACCCACCAGGCCACTCCCGCGAAGGTGGTGCAGTTCGGCGGCGCGGCCACCGCCCCGAGCTCGAGCCCGGCGCCCTCCATTCTCCCAGGCGAGCCGGCACCGCCCCAGAGCACCTACGAGACACGCGGAGGCGCGGTGAGGCCCGCCGTTCCCCCGCGCCGAGCGCTGCCCGTCGAGGACACTCCCCCGGTGTTCCGTGACGAGTGGCTCCTGCTCTGAGTCCACCCCCTTCCCTCACCTCACCCCTCACAGGAGACGGCCATGGCCGACAGCAGCAGCAGCAAGGAAGAGAGCATCAGCCCCGGGACGATCGTCGTCGGCGTCCTCGGCACCGTCCTCACCGGCCTGGCGGCGTACGGCGTCACCACCTACGTGAAGAAGACGCAGGAGGACTCGGCGCGCGCGCAGGAGCAGGCCCTGCTCCAGGCCCAGTACCAGCAGCAGCAGGCGATGCAGCAGCAGCGCAACCCGGTGACCGACGTGCTCACCGGCCTGGGCGGCGTGCTCGACCTCTTCACCCGCCGCTGAACGACTCACCCCACCCCACCCGAACCCCGGAGCCACCATGTTCCCCAAAGACGGACGAGATGCCGAAGTGAAGCAGGACCGCACCTTCACGCTGGAGCCCTTCAACGCGGTGGGTGTGTCTTTTGTGCCGAGGCTGGGGAACGTCGGTGGGTACCCGCTGAAGATCGTCGTGGACGGGGACGACAAGAACCCGGTTACCATCACTGGTCCGGGCTACTGGCGCTCGAGCACCGTGGTGGCCAAGCTCGAGGTGGATGCAACGCCTGGCGGCGGGGCGCCTGGTGACTTCTGGAGCGTGGCGATCCTCCCGGCGAACAGCACCATGGAGGAGCCGCGCCTCAGGACGGACGTGGACGGTTTCCTCCAAGTGCGTGCGCCGGGTGCGCGGGTGCTCTTCGACATCAACGGGTCGGTGGA
The DNA here is from genome assembly GCF_020103725.1 of Hyalangium gracile. Classification (NCBI taxonomy): domain Bacteria; kingdom Pseudomonadati; phylum Myxococcota; class Myxococcia; order Myxococcales; family Archangiaceae; genus Hyalangium; species Hyalangium gracile. The sequence goes on from NZ_JAHXBG010000040.1 coordinate 81,651, forward strand.
CCCCGTTCCGTTTCTCGCCGCCTTCGGCAACGGGCAGACGGGCTTCTTCTACATCTCACCCACCAACCCGAGTGAATTCGGAGCAAACCTGACCGCGTGGGACGTGGCTCGCTTCTCCAACGTCCAGTTCGTCGTGGAGCAGCTCGCGGCATCAGGCCTCGCGTGGAGCTGCAAGCCCTTCGTGGACATGACGCACGCATCCAATGGACTCAGTCTCCGGTTCCTGGAGATGGGCAGTGACAAGGACTTCGGGGCGAGTGCCGCGCCAGCGTGGGTTCCCGGAGAGAACGGCTTCATTCACCTCGGCGCAGGTATCTCGGAGACGACTGCCTATCAGTTGGCCACTCCGCACCGGACGACGCATGTGCGGTTCGGCGTCCACGTCGGCGTCAACACCGAGAACTGGGGCGGCCTGAGCTGGGGCGGTACCTTCCACCTGCGCATGCGCGGCTTGGCCTGGTGACTCATGGCCACCGGCGCGGAAGTGCTTCAGATGGACAAGGCCGCGGCCGAGCTGCAGCGGCTTCGCCGAGCGGCGATGGCCTGGGCGGAGGAGCAGGAAGGCGCGCTCCTCGGAGCCTGGCTGCGCTCTAGCTCGGAGGCAGCCATCCTCAAGGCAATACGCGATGAGGACGCCCGGGCGGAGAAGTGGCTCACCACCTGGCGCAGTTGGGCCCAGCGGGGCCTGGACGGCGAGGGCTACCCGTACAGCGTGGCCTTCTACCTGGGGGTGGGGCGTGACATTGCCTCCGCCTTCGCCCTCTACATGAAAGAGGCCGCCAACCAGGACGTCTTCCGCCTCACGGCCGAGGCCACCACGACGCAGGTGACGGACACGGTGAAGAAGGCCGCGGACGTCGCCGGCGACGCGGTGGCCTTCGTGGGCTCCACGCGCGGCAAGGTGCTGCTGGCCGCCGGCGCGGCCGTCGTGCTGGGCGGCGCTCTCGCTCTCTCGCGCATTGCGCGTCCCTGAGGACACTCATGGTCTGCTCGAGAAAGGCACTCACGGTCGCCGGCTACGTGGCCGGCACTGCCTCCAAGGTCCGCGTCCTCCACGTCTCCGAGGCGCACACCATGCGCGCCGACGCGGCGATCGCCTTCCTGAGGATGGAGGCAGCGGCAGCCGCTGCCGGCATCACCCTGAAGGTGAACAGCGGCTTTCGCTCCCACGAGGAGCAGGAGGTGCTTTACCGCAAGTACCTGGGCGGCACCGGGGCCCTGGCCGCGAAGCCCGGCTACTCCAACCACCAGGGCGGCATCGCCGTGGACATTCAGACGGGGGGAGAGAGCACGCCGACCTACGCGTGGCTCGCGCGCGAGGCCTGGCGCTACGGCTTCAAGCGGACGGTGCCCTCCGAGCCGTGGCACTGGGAGTTCCGCCCTGAGGAAGTGGGAGGACAGCCGTGACGCTGCAGCCCGAGGTGATTGGAGAGGGCGCCGCTGTCGTGGCCCTGGCCCTGGTGACGTTCGTCCTCAGCTTCAGGCGGATGTTCTCCACCTGGACAAAGAGCCAGGCCGAGGCCCGCGAGAAGGAGCGCAAGGAACAGTCCGTGCTCCAGGCCCGCGAGCGCGCCAAGGCCAGGCGCACGCTCCGCAACGCAGTGCGCACGGAGCTCCGCGGGCTGATTGGGCGCCTGGAGAAGCTCGAGCACGCCGTGGACGGCCTCATGCAGAGGCAGCAACCCCAACCGCCCGCCGCCCCCCAGCGCCGGGCAGCAAAGAGAGACAAGCCATGAGCTCCAAGAAAGGGGCCGCCCTCGTGGCCCTGTCAGCAGCGGCCGCCGGCGTGGGTGTGCTCGTGGCCACCGTGCTGCCCCCGCGCAAGCCTGGTAGCCCATCTCGAGGATGGGCCCTCTCCCAGAACGCGAGCGGCAAGGCCTACAGCGCCGCGGTGAGCGCCCGCCGCGGCGACGTCCGCGCCTCGCTCACTGAGCTCCTCCAGGCGGCCCACCTGCATGGCCGAGCTGTCCAGGAGGCGGAGACGTTGGGGGAGCCGGAGCTCGAGGTCCTCGCCGACGCGGCCGAGGAGACGATCCGCGCGGCCGAGGCGGAGCTGCTCCAGTTGCTGCGGTGAGCCCCCTTCCCTTCCTCGCTCGAGCGCGCGCGGCCGCCTTCACTCAGGTGGCCGTGTTCGCCCTGCCCGCCTCTCGCCTGCTCTTCACCCTTCTCACGTAGCCCGAAAGGAAGCCGACACCATGTCCACCCAGACTGCCGTGACACCCGAAGTGCTCCCCGAGCCCTCCATCCCCCTGCTGGCGCGCCTGGCGCTCCAGTACCTGCTGCGTGAGGTGCGCAAGCACCCTCACACCGTGGCGGCTCGAGCCCTGCGCGAAATCGTCCTCGCCAGCGGCGCGGGCGCCATGCGGGGCGTGCAGTGGCCCGAAGTGGCGCGTGAGGGCTTCGGGGCCTACAACGATGCCATTGAGCCGCGGTGGCAGACGCACGACGGCCGGCCCGTGCCGCAGTGGGAGGAGCTCGGCGACAAGGTCCGCGCGCGCTGGACGGCCGCGGCGGAGAGGATCGTCAGCGCCGCGCTCAAGCTCGGCTGACGCACTCCGAGGCGGTTGATGCAAGAGAGGCCCGCTCCCAGTGCTCGGGGGCGGGCCTCTGTCGTTCCAGCTGCAGCGGCGCGCAATGCGCGCGGAGGGCAACTAGGATACGCCGGCATCACCTGACTGGGCGTCGGGCTTCTGTCTCGGTTGCACGACAGCAACGCCGGTCACTTTGCCGCTGGCGCCGAACCAGACGATCAGTGACGCGAGGTGAGGAGGGCAAGGACACCCCCGACACGCGACGACGCCTGACACAGCCCCACCCAAGAGAGGATCGCTCTCTGGAAGCTCGACAGAGTCGCAGACGGAGAGCGCATCCTTCCCCAGCGCATCCATCGCTGCCTTTCTCGTCATACCCACCTGCACGGACGGGAACGCAGTCACCAGAATCGAGAGAATCGCCCACACCATAGTTGACGGCTCCAAGGCGGAAGACGCGTAGGCAGGCAGTGTCCCTCACCCCCGGCGCCGGTTCCTAGGCACGTGTGCGGATGAGCGGCAGCTTGACCGGCATTTACTCCGAGCCGCCCTCGTACACCGCCGGCCGAACCCTTGAGCTGCCGATGAACGGCACCGGGATGCGCGGGAGGATGACCCACCGCACCACCCCGAGTCGGGCCCTGAGCGCCAGGCGCTCGGCGCGCTCCTCCTCACGCCACACCTGAAGCACGCGGGCCAGGGCCTCCGGGGGACACCGGACGCACCGCCACACCTGTCCAGCTCCGTGACGACACTGCCGACAGACCCACCGCTCGCAGACCAGGCATTTGCGCCATGCCCTGGCGCCACACTCGGCGCATGGCCGCGATCGCCACTCCGACCTGTCGGGTATGCCGCCCATGCGCCTACCCTATGCGGCGGATTGTCGCCTGAATAGCGCGGTGCTCGCACGTTCAGGCTTGATGCGGGGTGGCAAGCGTGCGTAGCCTTGCTGTACGCCGCAGTTGAAAAAACTGCGGCCCTGGGGAAGTGCGCAAACACTTCGACCCAGGGCCTAGGCCGCTCAGGTGGTGAGACACCCGGTCGGCTTTCTGATGGGTAGACGCGGTGAGACGCGGATGCCTGCCAGCGCGCCCTGTGTACCCAGAAGCTGTAGGACCGCTCGTTTGCGCGGGGGATAGCGCTGCACGCAGTGTGCAGCAGGGGGCCGCCGCGTGGCGCTTCCTTGGGTTGATAGGTACACCGGTTCACCTGAATTCCGCGCTGAAAAGGCCTCATCCGAGCAGGGGCGCAAATCAGTTTACCTAACCCGGGCCTTATCAGACCCCATGTCAGAGCGAATGGGGGCCAAAATCGGGCCTCCAGGCCCTCGGCATCCGCCTGGATACCGCCTTCAATCTTCCGCCTACTTCCTGGCCTGCCGGGCCTTCGGCCTCAGCTTGAGCAGCCTCGTGACGGATTCCGCGCAGCTGGCGATCAGCAGCAGCCTGCTCATGGTTCACCCGAGGTGGGTCTGCGTGGCGGGAGCATGACAGGTAGCCAGCATCTCCCCTCGTGATCATACGCCTCAGCGCCGCATGGAGCCTTGCCAGCGGGCCCAAACCAGCAACCACCGTTGATGCCCTTCTGCGTGTTGGGGTCACAAGGCGGGCGCTTTTGTCTCGGGAATGGATCGGGCGGCATCTTGGCCCCGAAGCCGGCGAAGAGTGTCTCAGCGGGAGGGGCTTCGACGGACGCGAGGACTGAATCGGCTACCCCGGCATCCGCCGAATCTGGAGGATGGGCTCCATCTGCCAGCAGGTGGCTCCAGTCCCTCTCGCGGATAGCCTGAACCGCCAGCACGAGGAGCACTACCACGGCCCAGCCACCGAGCGCGCCCAGGCCCCAGGCGAGGTATGGGCGCCTAGGGGGCGGGCCCGGCCTGCTGGCCCGCTCGGTGGCCGCAGCGGCCGGCGTCGGCTCGATGGGGGGCGCTGGCCTCCGGCTGCTGGGCGGCATGCCCCAAGGCGGCTGCCAGCGACGCGGCCCTCGGCCGTCGCAGCGGCTC